>NZ_JAUBRJ010000082.1:0-35505 GCF_036701805.1 Microcoleus sp. N3A4 | reverse complement strand
TAGGCACAGATATTTTTCCTACACTGAATGTATGATAATCCTTAGTCATTAAAGCCAGAACTGCGGAATGTGGGTTATGTAGCTTGCGTGAGGTAAGCACCTAACAACTCCCATTACCAATTAATACTCATACCTCATCTACCTGAGAAAGGCTATATGTTCATCAGAAAAATGGGTTGAAACCCCGTCCTTTTAGGACGGCTTTACAATTCGCCACGAGTTGTAAGCAAGGAACTTACAGTCCGTGGGCTTTGCGTTTTGGCACAAGCGTTTTCCTGTGTCAAGACTATGTAAGCTAATGCGGAACTCTTTGGTGTCCTCACCACCTACAAAGCACTTTCCATATTTGGAATGTTTGACAATCCCCCCACGTTTCAATCCTTGAGAAATAGAACCACCGTAAGGACGGCGATATCCATCTTTACCAGGATTGAAAACGTGCAATTGCCTGCGATAAATGCGGATTGGCTTACATTCCATCACTATCTTGTTGTTTGGGACAGGAGCGCCACCTACAAGTAAGTAAGCTAACACCCAAGAATCAACGCAATGAGTATTAAAACTACTGGACAGCTTATCTTGAGATTTTTTTAAACCTAGCTCTTGGCGAGTCAGATAAGTATCTTTGTAGCCGTCAAGCAGAGTGACAGGTGCAACTTTCTCCAATTCGGAATAACACCATTGTTTGCCGACTTCAAGCGGGGAGAATGACCTATTCCATTTCTTACAATTTTTTTTGGTTATCGCCTTAATATCTTCAATTCCTATGTGTGATATGGGGTAGATTGCTGCGATAACTTTTACTACTCGAATTTTGAATTGCCAACGTGCTTTAGTGCTAGGAGGAATCCCGCCTCGTTTTCGATTCTGGCGATTCTGTCGATATGGCGTTTTTAGATTACGCCTTGCACGTCGCGCATTGGTACTAGACTCTTCAGCATCTTTCACCCAATCGACAGCATGAAATTGTTGATTTAGGAATGTGTGAACTTTTGACTTAACCGTGTACCCTTCACGCTTACAACCGGGATCGATTCCAATAGCTACGGGTTGTATGTCACGATTAGAAGGCTCAACGTTTAAGCGAACACAAAAAATCCCTTTACGAAAGAATGGTGTAGCTTTCCCCGACTTAATCCAACGCTCCGCTCTGGCGGGTGTTGTTGGCATTAGTGGGCGTTGATTTGAATCGACTACTGGAACAAATTGCATAGTCTAAGTTTGGCGGTAAGCCTAGCTGTATAAATCCCTTCGACATTCAGTAACCAAGAGGTAGCGGATTAGGGAGGCGTCTACTACGTTGTTTGGGATGCCATTCCCAGTTACCTAATTAGGTTTCTCAACCTGTGTCTAGTCCTACTTACGCTTGCTTTCTACCTATGGCTTGGTTTCCAGCAAGCCCCATCCCTTTAGGGTGGGGTTAGTGACCTCCTTGTGTCTGCGAGCAGCTAAGGCTAATTCAAAGCCTGTCTTGAGTTGGTCAGCTTGATCCGAGGCATGGGATGCTTCTCCTCCTTGCCTTGCTTTGAGTTGTAACGGTGTGGCGATCGCAATCCGTTCCTCTTCATAGTCCGTAAGAGCTCGAGCAACAGAAGGAATATCCTGCAAGTTCAGCCCCTTGAGTTTTTTTGTTAAAGCAACAGCATCCTCAAATGCCATAGTAGCCCCCAATCCCAAGGATGGTCGCATCGGGTGAGCGGCATCCCCTAATAAGGTGATTCTCTCTCTATCTCCCCATTGGGATACTGGTTCCCGATCGAACACGCCAGTTTCTACAATGGTGGTAGGGTCAGTTGCTCGAATAACCCTTTCAACAAAGGGAGTCCATTGGTCAAAAACTTGGAGAACCATAGCTAAAACATCGGTACTCTTCTCTGTAGTCGGATGGAGTGCAGTCCCTGTCCAAGCCAGTACCTCGGGTCCTGCATCCATAATCCAAAAATTTTTCTGGTCTCCGACCACCAGTTGAAAACCAGCCCCTTCTGCAAAGGGTTCAGCGAGGGGGGCTAGGATTTGACGGGGCAAGATTCCTCGCCAAGTCATGGTTCCAGTGTACAGAGGCGCACCATCTCCCACGGTAAGACCGCGAACCGCGGAGTGATACCCATCGGCACCAATTAACAGTCGTGCGCCAACATCGGGCTGATTCTCAAAGTGCAAACGTAAGGGAGCCTTGGACGGATCGGCAACCTTAGTGAAGTTGACAAACTTATGGTTTAGGTGAAGGGATACGGTAGGTGGCAGTGTGTTGTGCAATGAGCTTTGTAGGTTATACCACGCGAGCCAAGTAAAGGGAGTACCCGCCAAGGGGGATTCATCAGAAAACAGAACCTCGCCATTGGGTCTCATCAGCAGTTGTCGCTGTGGGTTGGCAGAAGCGGCACGAACTTGGGTAGCGAGATCGGCATTGATGAGAGCCAATGCCTTATACCCGGCTTCGGCCAACCCTAGGGCAGCGCCGATGGGACGTAAAGCTCTAGCTCGTTCAAACACACCTACCGAAAAACCTAAATTGGCTAGCCCATGAGCGGCAGATAGTGCGCCTGGTCCTGCACCAATAATGGCGATATCGAAAGTTGGGGTTTCAGTCATTTTTAGATACGGCTAAAAACAGCAGCGACAAAAGCGATTGCGTTGGGCACTAGCGAAGCTAATCGCGCTTCGTGCGAGATGATGTAGGTTCTGCTTGACAATCATACACTCACGCACTCATTTATAAAAGAGACCTCTTGCAAAAGTATGCGGGCGCGATCGCGACCTGTAACAACCGTGTATAGCAACGATCGCGCGGGGTCAAAGTGCTGTAAATGTAGTAGGATAGTTTTACCCTAAGTTATCACAATCAAGGGAAACTAAAAGTTTTTAGGATTTTATCGAGTCGATATAGAAATCGCCACTGTCGGTTTGGATTAAGATTTAATCTGATAGCTGCACTCTATAATTATGAACTCAATAAAGTTTAAAAGTTGATGTAGGTCAGCTTAAAAAATCTAAAAAAAGTCTACAATAATTGTACATAAATTTTTCCACTCACCTCGTACAATATTTTGGGAGATGTGAAATAAATCAAGGAGGTATTTAAGCTGGATTTAGTATTAAACTCTCAATACAGGCCTTTCGGGATTTTCGGGATTGGGAATTAGACGCTGATTTTTGCAATCTACTAGCAAATCTAAAGTTTCTAACACAGTTTGACCGATTAGCACCATATCGCCTAAAACCATTGCCGCCTCAATTGTCTCGCGCCCTTCCAGTTCAATGATAATAGGCCCAGTCAATCCCACTGTTTCTTGTCTGCCATCAGCATATTTTGCTATTGCCTGACTCCGAATTCTTAAACCGAGCTGCTCTACTACATCCGCAGGTAACGCAGTTCTGACTGCGCCACTATCATCTATTAGTGCTTCTGCTTCGTACACGCGCAACAGATTTGGATTGAGCACTCCTCGACTCACTAAGGCTTCATCAATGGCATTCGTTAGCTTGACTTTGACTCGAACTGCACCCATATTTTTGCTGGCTTGAGTTAGATCGCGATCGAGATTTATCATATCGCCCTCTCTTTTTGTCTAGAAAGTCTACCTTTGATTCTAGCTTGAAATTCCAGCAGCCACCGGTGAAAACCGTGGCTGCAACCGCAGGCAAAATATCTCTAAAGATTACTCATCTTCAGCATAGATAAACCGATACAATTCGCTCGGATCGGGTTCGGGGCTTTTCTCAGCAAAATCTACCGCATCATCAATTACTGCTTGAATCTTATTTTCGATCTCTTTTAATTCTTCAGCAGTTGCCAAAGTTCGATCGATCAAATCAGCAGCCAACTTCTTAATCGGATCGCGGGGGAACCAATATTCCTTCTCTTCCTTAGAACGCAACTCGTCTGGATCTGCCAAAGAATGCCCGCGAAAGCGATAAGTCAAAGCCTCGATCAAAGTCGGCCCTTCGCCGGCGCGAGCGCGAGCAACAGCTTCTTTCGCTACTTCCCGCACCGCCAAAACATCCATCCCGTCAACCTCAAAACCGGCCATGCCAAAAGCATGAGCTTTCTTGTAAATCACCGGGTCAGAAGTAGCTCGCTCGTGGGCCATCCCGATCGCCCATTTGTTGTTTTCCACAACATAAATAATCGGCAACTTCCACAAAGCCGCCATATTCAAACACTCAAAAAACTGACCGTTATTCGCAGCACCGTCGCCAAAAAAACAAGCAGTTACGCCATCGGAACTCTCATCTCCCAAAGCTTCGCGGCGGTACTTCGATTGAAAAGCCGCCCCCGTAGCTACAGGAATCCCCTCAGCCACAAAAGCATAACCGCCCAACAGCCGGTGTTCGGCCGAAAACATATGCATCGAACCGCCGCGGCCCTTCGAGCAACCTGTCTCCTTCCCGAACAACTCCGCCATCACCTCCCGCGCCGGCACGCCCGCGCTCAAAGCGTGAACGTGATCGCGGTAGGTGCTGCTGACGTAATCCGTGTCATCCCGGCGCATCGATCGAATCACCCCAGTAGACACCGCTTCCTGACCGTTGTACAAGTGGACAAAACCAAACATTTTGCCCCGGTAGTACATCTCAGCACACTTGTCTTCAAAGTAGCGCCCCAAGACCATATCCTCGTAGAGCATCAAACCCTCATCCCGAGAAAGGTTGACGCTGTGCGCGTCAAAAACTGGTAAAGTTCGTTCCTGAACCATAAATAATTAATACCCGATCGGCTTCCTAGACATCTAAATTTAAACCGAGATGGGACACAACCGCAGCAGAAAACGATCGCACCTTTTTTGTGCAGCAGTTCACCAATTGTTAAAATGAGTTTGGCAGGCGGGGCGGATTGGCCCGAGTCGGAGAACCAACTCCCATCTAAACCCGATGCAAACGAATGATATAATTCCATTACTCTCAAACCCGAAAATGCTCGAGAGTCACACAACTCATTTAGCTGACGGGCAGTGGGGCTTTTTATTTTCCTCACTGTAAAACGCTGTAGAGGGAAAAAAATCAGAGTATCTCTACGGCAAGTCCAACATACCGTGAATGGGGCGGTTGGAAGCCAACACCAGAATTTTTGATTTGGTTTGCGGGAGTATGTCACTTAAGATAGGCTAATTCAGTTGCTAGCGCTTTGGGGAAGTGGACGTAGTGTTAATTCCACTAGATTACTACCGGATTTTGGGTCTACCGATTCAAGCTACTGCCGAACAGTTGCAGCAGGCTCACCGCGATCGAACTTTACAGCTTCCGCGCAGGGAGTATTCCGAAGTTGCGATCGTCGCCCGCAAACAACTGCTCGATGAAGCCTGCGCCGTTCTGTCAGACTCAGAGGGGCGCAAAGCTTACGATGCCAGTTTTTTAGCCAAAACTTACGATCGAGAGTCGGAAGCCGCACTGGAAGCCAAGCACCAGAGGTCGAAAACCTCAGCAGGTACGGCCACAGTCCTGCAAGACGCAGGAGAAACCGCTCCGGCAGAGTCCAAAGCTTTAGAGGCTGCTCCCGACCCCCACACTCCAAGTATTGAAATCGATGACAACCAATTCGTAGGAGCCCTGCTCGTACTGCAAGAACTGGGGGAATACGAACTCGTACAGAAGCTGGGTCGCCCGTATCTCAACAATGGCAGCATCGCGATCGCCGAAGGCCGCTTCGGCGACCCGCAGCTCGTGCGGCCAGATATAGTTTTAACCGTCAGCCTTGCCTGTCTAGAACTCGGCCGCGAACAGTGGCAGCAAGGTCAGTACGAAAATGCTGCAAATTCATTAGAAGCAGGCCAAGAACTGCTGCTGCGCGAAAGCCTATTTCCAAGCGTGAGGGGTGAAATGCAAGCCGACATATACAAACTCCGTCCGTACAACATTTTAGAGCTACTATCCCTCCCCGAAGAAAAAGTCGCCGAACGTCGCCGGGGACTGCAAATTCTGCGAGAAATGCTCCAAGAACGGGGCGGCATCGACGGCTCGGGAGACGATCGATCGGGTTTAGGAATAGAAGACTTCCTCCGGTTCGTGCAGCAAATGCGTAAACACCTAACCAGCAGCGAGCAGCAGGCTTTATTTGAAGCCGAAGCGGGCCGCCCCTCCGCAGTCGCCACTTATCTCTCGGTCTACACTCTGTTAGCCCAAGGATTTGCCGCCAGACAGCCATCGATGATCCGCCGCGCCAAGCTGATGCTGATGCAGCTCGGCCGCCGCCAAGACGTTCACCTGGAAAAAGCCGTGTGCTCCCTGCTGCTGGGCCAGACAGAAGAAGCCAGCAGAGCCCTCGAACTGAGTTCGGAAAAAGAACCCCTCGCCTTCATTCGCGAACATTCCCAAGATTCTCCAGATTTGTTGCCCGGACTGTGCTTGTACGCCGAACACTGGCTGCAAGAAGAAGTGTTTCCCCACTTCCGCGACTTGGCCAACCAGTCAGTCTCCTTGAAAGATTACTTTGCCGACCCGAAAGTACAAGCTTATCTAGAAGCTTTGCCGCTTGACGCAGAAACCGCCAACGAATGGGTCGTCGTGCAGCCCCGCTCGGGCAAGCCCCAGGGGCGACTGCAACCCGTCGGCGATCGCCTGCCCGCACCCCCACAGCCACCCACAACAGCCAAGCAGGGAGCCAGTACCGTCACCTTGACCCCCGTACCGGCCGACGCCTCCACCGCAGCCGAGAGCCCGAAATACCAGGCAACGGCGACCGCGCCGATCCTTGGCTCCACCGTCTCTCTCCCGACAGCTACGGCGGGACACCCCGCAGACTCAACTTCCAAACAACGCAGGCGCCAACATTCAGCGCGCAGCGGAGCAACCGGCAAGGCGCTAACAGGGGATTTGGTCGATCGGGCCCGCAGCACCGCAGCACAAATTTCCGCCCAAGTCAAGTCCATGCCTCGAAACAGGCTGGCTCTGCTTGTAGTCGCAGGTGTCCTGAGTCTCTTACTCCTGTGGTTGATACTCAGTCTGTTGGCGAGCGCCCTGCAAGCCCTCTCGGGCCCATCCCTCCAAGGAGATCAAGCCCTCATCGGCCTGGAAGCACCGCCCGTAGAAATCCCTGCATTAGCCGCAGCCCCAGAGCCGAGCGCCGCGGCCCCGGTGTCGGGACCAATCACTGAGGAAGCAGCGGAACAAATAGTTCAAGGCTGGCTGTCGGCGAAAGCAGCCGCTTTGGGCCCCAACCACACAGTCGAAGAATTAAAGCAAGTTCTGACAGAACCGGCTTTGTCTCGCTGGCAATTGATGGCAGACGCTCAAGAGCGAAACAACGCGCACCAGCGTTACGTACACAAGCTGCAAGTTAAAGGAGTTAAGGCGAATCCGACTAATCCCGATCGCGCCGAAGTAGAAGCCCAAGTAGCGGAAAAAGCCGAAGTGTTCGATGCCGATCGGCTAGTTTCTTCCCGCAACGAAAACCTGCGCGTGCGCTACGACTTGATCCGCCAAGACGGACAGTGGCGGATTATGGATTGGCAAGTGATTAAGTAGTTTTAAGATGGCCGCGCTTCGTTCGCAACGCTGCGCGGTTTTGAGTTTTAAATCGTAAAATATTAACTCATATCAATTCCGGTTGCACTCCTCCGAAATAGTTGACTGTTGACTGTTGACTGTTGACTGTTGACTGTTAAAAATCTAAAATCGGTTGACTGTTGACTGTTAAAAATCTAAAATCTAAAATCGGTTGACTGTTGACTGTTAAAAATCTAAAATCTAAAATCTAAAATCTAAAATCAGTTGACTGTTGAATCGGGGTCGAAAAACTGAATGGTTGAGTGTTAACTGTTGACTCAATTTTATGATTCCGATGCAACCGGAAACGATATCATAACTCAAAAGTATTTTAATTCCTAAACCGGGAGTTGTGAATTGCAGATTATTGTTGAAGGCTGGCGTTTTATTTATCATTCCTACTGCGTAGCCAATCAATTTCAACTGCTGGAAATGCACGCGCGGCGCAGCTATCCCGTAGGGAATCGCCCGCGAGGAGAAATAAAGCTTTTCCACCGCGATATGCCCTACATTGACGCAGCTTGGGAGACGAAAATTAGTTTGTTCGATCGCCCAAATGAAACATTACTCCGCAGCATTAAGAGCCCTGCGGTAAATCAGTCAGCGGATGTTACCCTGCGAATGTACTGCCCGTGGGACTTCTCGGCCTCCAGCAGCGCTCAAACTTGGGTATTTGCAGCCACAGAATGGGGGATTGTTACCAGTTCAATATTGCAGGCGATGGGTGTTAAGTCGATCGCCCAAACCCCCGTTAACTCAGAAGTAAAAATTATTACACCATCGGCGTGGTCAAAAGCCGGCTTAATTCGCAGCGGAGTTGAGGCCGATCGCATTGCCGTCGTACCTTTGGGAGTCGATCCTCAGATTTATTATCCTGCTGCGGGCGATCGGCGTCAATCACTGCGCCAAAGTTTCGGGTGGTCAAACTATTTTATATTTTTAAACATCGGAGGGCAAACCGATCGCAAAGGCATTCGCCCTTTATTAAAAGCCTTCGCTGCGGTAGTTGACAAATATCCCCATGCGAGATTAGTTTTAAAAGGTTCTGAACTGCTTTATCCGTCGAGAGACGAGATTGCTGAAGCCTGCCGAGTTGTCCTCGACGATGCGGAAAGAGCGAGAGTTTTACCGAGATTAATTTATACTGGTAGCCAGCTATCTTTTGCTCAAATAGCTGAGTTTTACCAAGCAGCAGATGTTTATGTTTCTCCGTATCTTGCAGAAGGTTTTAATCTGCCTGTGTTGGAAGCTGCGGCTTGCGGTTTGCCGATAATTTGTACGGAGGGCGGCCCGACTGATGATTTTACGCGATCTGATTTTGCACAGCGGATCGAAAGTAAATTTAAGGCTGTGGCGATTGACGGAGAAACCTTATTTATCTTAGCTCCTGAGTGGGAACATTTGACTTATTTGATGCAGGGGGCGATCGAACAACCTGCATTAGCTGCGAAAGCTCGGGTTGCGGGCCCGAGTTTTGTAGCTGAGAATTTTACTTGGAGACACGCAGTCGATCGATTGCTTGAGGTTATTGTGGGAGATAAAAATAGCGAGAGGATGGAGAAATTTATTTTTGAGCCAATAATTTTGTAGTTGGCGCGTTTCAATCCCAACATAGGAACTTAGGGTTTTTTCGGCTCTCCTCCACCCAAGTTTTAAATGAATTTTTAAATCGTTTTTATTGCTGATACAATAAGCTTGGGTTAGCGAGATCAGACAAATTTACTCTCACAAATTTATAGAAAATACAGACCTCTGAAAGGAAATCAGAGTGTTCTTATCCCAAGCGTATTGTCTTATATAGCAATCCTCGCATCATTTGTGAATTTCTTACTCCCGAGCGAGCGGCTTCGGGGAGGGTTGGGGTGGGGTAAAAAAATTACGACGGCTGCAAGGATTGCTATAAAGGCATTTTTAATATCGTTTCCGGTTGCATCGGAATGATAGTTCGGACACGGCAGTGCCGTGTCCCTACCCCGATTATTGTAGGGACACGGCACTGCCGTGTCCTGACTGTGGGTAATATTAATTCCGATGCTACCGGAGTTGATATAACGCGGGTTTAATATCATTTAAAAATTAAAGTCCTTACTGCAAAAAACAGCAAGGACTTCAATCCTTCATCCCTGAGTTTTAAGGACTAAAGTCCTTACTAAAGACCTTAAATACTTGCCATCACTTCGCGCGCGGCAGCCAAAGTTCGATCGACATCTTCGTCAGTATGAGCCAAAGAAGTAAATCCAGCCTCAAACTGCGAAGGAGCCAGATAAATTCCGTGTTCCAACATACCCCGGTGAAAGCGGCTGAACTTCGTCAAATCCGATTTCTTCGCATCATCGTAATTGTGAACCGGGCCAGCCGCAAAAAACAAGCCAAACATCCCGCTAATTTGCCCGCCGCAAGCTGCGTGTCCGGCTTCCTTAGCAATTTTTAGCAATCCGTCGGACAGTTTTTTCGTAATTTTATCCAACTGTTCGTAAGTACCGGGTTTTTGCAGCAATTCCAAAGTTTTAATCCCAGCAGTCATCGCCAAAGGATTACCCGAAAGCGTACCCGCTTGATACATCGGCCCAGCAGGAGCCACCATCCCCATAATATCCCGCCGTCCGCCGTAAGCTCCCACCGGCAAACCGCCGCCGATAACTTTACCCAAAGTTGTCAAATCCGGGGTGACGCCGAATCTTTCCTGAGCTCCGCCGTAAGCGATGCGGAAACCGGTCATTACTTCATCAAAAACTAACAAAGCACCGTTATCTTTGGTAATTTCCCGCAAACCTTCGAGAAAACCTGCATCCGGGGTAATAAAACCCGCATTACCTACAACTGGTTCGAGAATTACGCCTGCTATCTCGCCCGGATTTTCGGCAAATAAAGCTTTTACTGCTTCCAAGTCATTGTAGGGAGCGTTGAGGGTGTTGGCGGTAACTGATTTTGGCACGCCCGGGGAGTCGGGAAGGCCGAGGGTGGCGACGCCGGAACCGGCTTTTACCAGGAACATATCGGCGTGCCCGTGGTAGCAGCCTTCAAATTTAATCAGTTTGTCGCGCCCGGTAAACGCTCGCATCAGCCGCAAAACGGCCATGCAGGCTTCGGTGCCGGAATTGACAAATCGCACCATTTCGATGCTGGGAACCGCATCGATGACCATTTCCGCGAGCACGTTTTCCAACAGCGAAGGTGCGCCGAAACTCGTACCTTTTTCTAAGGATTCGTGCAGGGCTTTGATGACTTCCGGGTGGGTGTGGCCGCAGATAGCCGGGCCCCAAGTGCCTACGTAGTCGATGTATTGGTTTTCGTCAACGTCCCAAGCATAGGCTCCTTTGACTCGATCGAATACAATGGGTTGTCCGCCTACGGATTTGAATGCCCTCACGGGGGAACTGACGCCACCGGGCATCAATTTCTGGGCGGCCGCGAATATTTCTTCCGATTTGGTGGTTTTCAAGGTTGTGGAAACCAATGTTTTCTCCTTAGTGAACGTCTGTTGTTGGTAGGATAATTTTATAGCCAGTTCAGGATAAAGGTTAGGTCGATTTAAGGAAACTATGCTAGTAGATTCTAGGGGACAAACGAATAAGTAGCAATACTAGCTTGGGTTTTTCGGGCTTTGTCGCACTAGCACCGTGAAGCGAAGCTATCCCGTAGGGAATAGCCGTAAAGTGTAATATTTTGTAAAATAGTTCTTGACAATTTGTCCATCACTTCCTAAATCTCCTCTCTTCTCTTCCTCTGCGTCCTCTGCGTTCTCTGCGGTTAATAAAAAAAAATCTCCGACAAGAAAGCGTTAATGTATATTACAACGTTCAAATAAAATTATGTCTGCTACTGATTTATCGAGTTTGAGCCGATCGATCCCAATTGAAAAGATTCGTTACGACGATCGAGGTTTGGTACCGGCGATCGTCCAAGATTATTTGGACGGTACGGTGTTGATGATGGCATGGATGAGCCGGGAGTCGCTGCAAAAAACCCTGGAAACCGGCCAAACTTGGTTTTGGAGTCGTTCTCGTTCCCAATTGTGGCCCAAAGGCGCGACTTCGGGACACGTTCAAAATGTCAAAGGGCTGCGTTACGACTGCGATAGCGATGCTTTGCTGGTGACAGTCGAACAAGTCGGAGATATTGCTTGTCACACCGGAGAAAGAAGCTGTTTTCACCAAGTTGACGGAGAAATTGTACCGCCGCCGGGAGATATGCTTTCTCAATTATTTGAGGTAATTTGCGATCGGCGGGACAACCCGAACGAAAGTTCTTATACTTGTAAATTGTTCGAGGGCGGCGACAACAAGATTCTCAAGAAGATTGGCGAAGAGTCGGCGGAAGTTGTGATGGCTTGCAAAGATGACGACAAAGAGGCGATCGCTGGAGAAGTTGCGGATTTATTTTATCACGCTTTGGTTGCTTTGGCTCACCATCAAGTTGATTTGAGGGCGGTTTACCGCAAATTGGGCGATCGGCGAAAATAAATTAGTTATTGGTTATTGGGCATGGGGCATGGGGCATGGGGCATGGGGCATTGGGCATTGGTAGCACCAACAAAAGACTAATGACTAATAACTAATGACTGCTGACTAATGACTAATGACTAATAACTAATGACTGCTATTTTTTAACATTCGATCGAGCTTTTGCAAAATAAAAATAGCCGCGCCCACACTCAAAGCCAAACCCAACCAAAAATTATCCGCCGCCCATTTACCTCTATCCAAAGCCAAACCGCCCAGCGGCGGCCCGATTAAATAGCCGATCGCCCAACACTGAGAATTAACCGCCAAATACACGCCCCGCAAAGACTCCGGCGCTAAATCCACCACCAAAGCCGAAGCAAAAGGCGTATAAGCAACAGTCGCCACCGACAAAAAGCTCAAGCCTAAAACAGCTAACAATAGATTGCCAGTTGCAGCCATTCCCGTCAAGCCGATCGCAATAAATCCCATTCCCCACAGCAGCGCAGAAATCATCAAAGCTTTTGGATGGGAAAACGGCCTCAAAGCTTTAACAACCGGCAGTTGCAAAGCCACAGTTAAAAACGTGCTAAAAGCAAACAAAACGGTAATTGTACCAGTTGAAAAACCCGTTCCCGATGTCCCCACCGCGACAAACTTGCTAAAGTACAGTGGCATTGTGGTTTGGATTTGGGAAATGTATAGAGTGAAAAGAGTATTTACTAAAGCATAAACTAGAAGACTTCGATCGCTCAGCGCCACCATCCAGCCATTTTTCAGATTTTTTTTGCCTCTATCCGCTGGAGTAGCTGGTTTGTAGGTTTCGGCGATCGCGATCGCAACTACCGCAAACAGCACTAAAAACGAGATACCGTCAATAATAAAGAGCGATCGATAATTACCCGTTACCTCAATCAATAAACCCCCCAAAATAATCCCAACTTGCAAACCTAAATTATCAGCCAGCCGCGTCAAAGCAAAAGCCTCCTGTCGCTGTTCGCCCTCGGTTAAATCCGCCACCATCGTCTCGGTTGGAGGCCAATACAAACCCACGCCCAAACCCATCAGTAAATTGCCCGCAACTAAACCAGCAAAATCATTAGCAGCCGCCAGTACAAAAGAAGCCACAGCAGCAATAATTGCCGCCAGCAATAAAGTTCGCCGCCTTCCCCAAAATTTGGAATCGCAAAAAGAACCCCCCAAAACTCTGCCGAATATTCCCGAAACTGAACCGCTACCCAAACCAATCCCAACAGCAGTAGCAGATAAACCGACGCGATCGACAAAAAATATGGGCGCGTAAAATAAAGTAAAACCGGTGCCGCTTTGGGAGAGGAATCTGCCAGCAGCAAGAATCCAGACTTGAGGGGGGAGACGGGGAAACCAAGATGATAATTGAAATTTAGGCATATACATTTAAATTAGGAGTTTGTCATGGACGCAGAAACTCGTTTTTTTTATGAACATACGTTATAGCCTTTAATCACGGTCAAAAACCCGGTGTATTTGGTCGCAGTGCGTAAGTTCTGTGAGTAATTATTAATTTATTCCGTACTTTTTCCGAATTAGTATTAGTTAACGCAGGTGATGACAAACACAAGTGATCTTAACAATTCTTCAGGCTCTGTTACACAAAAGTTACCATTAATTTAAAAATACTTAACACGATTTTATAAAAAAGTTAGTTAAACTCTAGAAAAGGCAGAAGAAAATTTTAGAGGGTCTAATTATATGACAGCTATTACAACATCAAGAGTGGAATCAATCAAACCCCGCTGGCAAGCAATTGTCATGGTGGCCTTAATTTTCTGGGTCAGCGTTAGCCTGATTTTGGATCTAGTAATTATGCCCAGTCTCTACGTATCTGGCATGATGACATCTCCCGAGTTTGCAACGGCCGGAAATTTAATGTTCTGGGGATTCAACCGCGTTGAGTTAATCTGTTCGGGCCTGGTGGTAACGGGTTTGATGGTTTTGAGCAATTTAGTCGGTGATTTCGGCAAGCGCAGCCGCACAGCAATCTTATTATCATTGGTACTTCTGGCGATCGCCCTGATTGACACCTACGCCCTGACGCCCCAAATGAGCGCCTTGGGAATGCAGCTAAATCTGTTCGATTCCGCAGCAGAAGTGCCGACGGGGATGAATCTACTGCACCAAGGCTATTTTGGCTTGGAAGCGCTGAAGTTGGCTGTCGCCGGTACGCTGCTGGGCTGGTGCTATCAAAATCAAGCTTAATCAACGATAAAAATTAGACACGGCAGTGCCGTTTCCCTACAATGAATTGGGGTAGGGAAACGGCACTGCCGTGTCATCTTATTCGGATTCTTCTGACACATCAGATAATTCAGATTTCGGCCACAGCAGGCGCAAGCCCATCACCGCAAATCCGATCGCTGCGATCGCCTTTACCAATCGCTCCGGCAAAACCTCTGCCGTGCTGAAGCCGATCGCCACGCCGATTAAGCTCGCCAGCAGCAACGCCGACGCCGTGCCGAAAAATACAGCCCGCGGCGAGTTACAACTGCTGCCGAGGGCGATCGCAGCTAATTGACTTTTGTCTCCCAATTCTGACAAAAACACTGTAATAAAACTTATTCCCAAAAGTTGCCAATCCATGTTTTTTTAGTTATTAGTTAATTAAGAAATCTAGGACAGTATATGTAGGGTGCTTAGAGGCGCACCTTACCCATATAGCAATCCTCGCATCAGTCGCAAAATCGATCGAGACCAGAATCCTTGCAGTGCGAGCCAGAAAGCTCGCGTATAATGCAAGCAAATCATTTAGGATTGCTATATAAGGTAGTTAATTTCAGGGCGATTGACAATTAACGCAGCACTTCCCACAGCAGAAGCGCCGACATCCCCAGCAAAATCCCTCCTGCTGCTTTCTCCAAAGTTCTCGGAGCAATCAGACTCGCCAGCCACCTTCCCAGCAACACTCCCAGCAAACTGGTTGCTATCAAAGCCGAACCCGCACCGGCAAACACAATCCAAGGATTCCGAGATTCAGCCGTCATCAGCAAAATCGCGAGCTGAGTTTTGTCTCCAATTTCAGCAAAAAAAATAGTTGCAAAAGTTGAAGCAAAAATTGCCCAGTGCTTGGGCTTCAGTTTCTTTTCTTCCTGACAAATATCGGGATTTGCACTCACTGAAATTTCAGGTGGCTCTGGGGTTAAATCAGCACAAATCTCAGAAGCTTCTTTTAGTTGTATTTGTACCTGTTGCGGCAAATCGTAATTGGGATTGGCTGAGTCAGAAGCAGACAAGCTTGGCGGTACAGAATCAAGTTTCACGGGCAATGAGTGCTAAACGCTATTTGTTTTTGACTTGTACTTTTGATTTTAACTTTCTCTGTGCCTGCTTTTACCAAACCAGGGTCAATCGATTTGAGATTTTAGATTTTAGATTTTAGATTAAAGAATTGAAGCATTGACCCAGCCCACAAACGGATACCGTGCCACGTACTTAAGGATCGTGGATTAAATAACTTCCGTAGGTTGGGCCCGTGGCACGAACCCTCCGTTTCACTCCGCCCAACAATCAAGCGTGGGGTTGGGTTTCGTTCCACGGGCCCAACCTACAAAAAATGCAAGTTATTTAATTCTCATTCCTAAGTCGTGGAAAGATAAAAATTTTAGACCCTAGTTCAAGCTCCCAGATTGCATCTGTGGGATAAATCTCAAATCTAAAATCTCAAATCTAAAATCGACTGACCCCACGGATAAATTCGGGGGCTCCTTTATCGGATACAGGTTTTTTATTTCTCCAGGGATGAATCCGGGGGCTTTTATCCTAGATGCTTGATTGTCATCTTTTTCCTCCGATATTTCAGCAACTGGTTCCTGGAAGCACTTACCGCACCCAAAAAGGGATACAAGCCCCCAGATTTATCTGTCGAGTCAATCTAAAATCTCAAATCTCAAATCTCAAATTGACTGACGCCTACCAGCCCCCAGATTTATCTGTCGAGTCAATCTAAAATCTCAAATCTCAAATCTCAAATTGACTGACTGACTTGTTCATGTGCCGTAAGTTCGATCGCCCGCATCTCCCAAACCAGGTACAATAAAGCCCTGTTCGTTGACTGTTTCGTCGATCGTGGCCGTATAAATAATCAAACTCGGGTACTCTGCACTCAGCCTCTTCAAAGCCGGAGGAGCAGCCACCACAGAGATAATCCGAATCAAGTTCGGGTCAATTCCCCGTGCAGTCAATTCCTGCATTGTCGCCACAATCGTGCCACCAGTCGCCAGCATCGGCTCGCTAATTATCACCCGCGTTTCCGGGTTAAACTGCGCCGGCAATTTGTTCAAATAACAAGTCGGTTCCAGCGTCTCCTCATTTCTTGCCATCCCGAGGTGGTAAACCGACGCCAGCGGCACAACCGTCTGAATTCCTTCCAGCAGTGCCAAACCCGCCCGCAAAATCGGTACCACAACTAACGGAGCTTCCGGGTTGATAAAAGTCGCCGGACATTCGCTTAAAGGCGTCTGCACCGTTGTTTCCACTGTCGGCAGCCACTCTCGAATCGCCTCGTAAGCCAGCCACCTTCCCAATTCTGTCATCGCAGAACGAAAAAGTACCGATGGGGTGGCGGCGTCGCGGGCGACAGCCAGCCAGTGTTTAATTAACGGATGCGGGGGAACGTAAACGCGCAGTTGCAGGGACATTAGAAAATTGGGGAGATTGCTAGGTTTGAGGGATTTTATGCGGTGCGGTCGATCGTCTTCGAGAGCTTCGCCAATGGGCGATCGATCGCTCTGTGCAACTTATCACATCCTTGAGGGCGCATACAAGCCAGAGAGTGAGAATCGACATCTTGCACCATTTTCAACAAGTCGCCGCAGTTCAAACCCCTGCCAGACTGCGGGATTGCCGGACTGTTGCGACAAGCGCCAGCCGTCCGTTAGAACCCGTTTGGCGATCGACCTTCATCAGCTTATTGAAATATTTTTCTAATAGTATTGACATTAATTAGCAACAAGGCTATAGTAATTTTCAGTGTTCTCCTCTCAAAGGATCGGCAGACGGGGGCAGTCGGCAATGGTAGACTGTTCCCGCATTTTTTTTTTGAAGCAGGGGCATCGGGCATCGGGCATGGAGCAGAGAGGGCATCGGGCATCGGGCATCGGGTATCGGGCATCGGGCATTGGAAATAGTTTATTTTTGTTCCTTCTTCCTTCTTCCTTCTTCCTTCTTCCTTCTTCCTTCTAGAGCGATCGACTGTAATATTATAGAAATTATTAAGATTTTGAAGCGAATGTCAGCTCCTACCCAATCCCAGTTATTTTCTCCCAACTCCCGCCCTACACAGCAAGAGTTTGATGTGATTGTCATCGGTTCCGGCATTGGTGGACTCGTGACTGCCACCCAGTTGGCCGCTAAGAAAGCCAAAGTTTTGGTACTCGAAAGCTATACAATTCCGGGGGGTAGCGCTGGATATTTCGATCGAGAAGGCTACAGATTTGATGTTGGAGCCTCCATGATTTTTGGCTTCGGACAGCGCGGCACCACCAACCTCCTCACCCGCGCCCTGAAAGCAGTCAACGTCACCCTAGAAACTATTCCCGACCCCGTACAGCTTCACTATCATTTACCCAGCGGCTTAGAACTTGAAGTTCCCCAGGCTTATGACAAATATTTGCAAGAATTAACTGACAGGTTCCCTCACGAACGCGAAGGAATCCACAAATTTTACGGCGAATGCTGGAGCGTCTTCAACTGCCTCAACGGGATGGAATTGTTATCCCTAGAAGAACCCGGATATCTGGTTCGAGTCTTTTTTCAGAATCCTTTAGCCTGTTTGGGATTAGTAAAATATCTGCCTCAAAATACTGGCGACATTGCGCGGCGCTACATAAAAGACCCTACTTTGCTGAAATTTATCGACATGGAATGCTACTACTGGTCTGTAGTACCCGCAGACTTGACGCCGATGATCAATGCCGGAATGGTGTTTTCCGACAGACATTACGGCGGCATAAATTATCCCAAAGGCGGAGTCGGTCAAATTGCCCAAAAATTAGTAGAAGGATTAGAAAAATTCGGCGGGCAAATTCAATACAAAGCTAAAGCGAAAAAAATTATCACAGAAAACGGCCGCGCTGTCGGAGTCGAATTAGCCACCGGCGAAGTTTACCGGGCAAAGCGGATAGTTTCTAACGCCACGCGGTGGGATACTTTTGAGAAATTGCTGCCCGCAGAAGAGATGCCCGCTAGTGAAAAGAAATGGCAGCAGCGCTATCAAAAAGCCCCCAGTTTCTTGAGTCTGCATTTGGGAGTGGAAGCAAACGTCATCCCTGCAGGTAGTGCCTGCCACCACATTTTGTTAGAAGATTGGGACAAAATGGAAGCGCCGGAGGGAACTGTTTTGGTGTCAGTTCCGACCGTGCTCGACCCGGATTTAGCTCCCGCAGGATATCACATCGTTCACGCTTTTACGTCGAGTTGGATGGAAGAGTGGGAAGGACTTTCGCAGCAGGCATACGAGGATAAAAAGGAAGAGGCCGCAGGGAGAATTATTGAAAGATTAGAAAAGATTTTTCCCGGTTTAGATGCCGGTTTGGATTATATGGAAGTTGGCACTGCGCGTTCTCACCGTCGGTTTTTGGGGCGCGAAGATGGAACTTACGGGCCAATTCCAAAAGAGAAGTTAATGGGTTTGTTGGGAATGCCGTTTAATCGAACTTCTATTCCTGGTTTGTATTGTGTGGGTGACAGTACCTTTCCCGGACAGGGTTTAAATGCGGTGGCCTTTTCTGGGTTTGCTTGCGCGCACCGAATTGCGGTTGATTTGGGTTTTTAGGAGGAGTGTGGCAACACAGGTTGCCCCATTTCTAACTCAGGACTTATGGATTGGGAGGTAATTCTGTTATATATCTAACAGTTTTTCTAGGATGGAGTAAATGTCTTTTTTGTCACCATCTTTACGTCTCCCGAGTCCTACAACAACAACCATAACTCGATCTTGCTCGACTTTGTAAACAATGCGATAGCGCTGTCCAACGGCTCGGATACTGCGAAATCCCGATAAGTTATCAACAAGCGCTTTGCCTTGCTTCTCTGGTTCAATTTTGAGTTTATCGATGCGATCGCGCAGTTTCTCCTGTTCTCGTCTATCTTTAACTTCCGCCAACATTTCTAGTGCCAACGGCGTAAGTTGGATGTCGTATTCGATTGAATTTGCTTCGCCTTTCATAGTCCCAGTTTGGCTTTAGCATTTTCCCAGGAAACGGTTTTGCCTTCGCCGGCTTGGGTGATGCTTTGGCGAAGTTTGGTAACGAATTCAATATCGGTGAGAATATCCAAGGTTTCGAGGAGTTCAGTCAAATGGTTGTAGCTGATTACCGCCATAACGGGAACACCATCTTGAGTGATCGCGATCGGCCGATCGGTGAGTTCTTGAAGTAGGTTGGGAAGCTGCTGCTGTGCTTGGGCAATGGTGAGTCGTTTAGACATGGCTGTATTGTACAACTTTATTAAGATTATAAGTATTAAAGCAATACTAATTTTAATTTAGCACCTGGGTCCAAATACGGCGAATCAATTAAAAACCCGGTTTCTGGGGAAAAACCGGGTTTTAAACTGAAAATTGGCGGTTTTCATTCTTTTACCGAGTTCACTGGTCGTAGCTGCCGCCGACGCCGATTTGAGTATTGTAGATTTTGGCATCAGTGATGGTCATATCTTCCATTGATGCGCCGGATACGTCAGTGGTGTTAATGATGGCGGCGGTCAGATTTGCCCGATCGAGGTCTGCCTCATTTAAACTGGCATTAGTCAGGAAAACGGAGGTTAAGTTAGCACCCGTCAAGTTAGCACCCGTCAAGTCCGCGCCTTCGAGGTTGGCATTAGATAGGTTTGCTCCTCGTAAATTTGCTTCTCTCAAATCAGCACCAATTAAATGAGCTTCCGTTAAATCTGCTCCGGACAAGTCGCACTGAAAACACTGCCCGGTTGACAGTAACTGTTTGACCTGAACGGGATTTTCAGCGCGAGCCGGCCCGGCCAACAGTAGGGGAGTAATTAAAAAAGTAGCGGCTAATAGATGGCGTTTCATAATCCCTTTTCCTCATCAGACTCTGTGTTTCAGTTCTTGTCTTTATATCTACAATCTTACCACGTTTGTTTTCGCAAGTTGCGATCTAATTCACAGATTGGCTGTGACATCGATTGCCCTCAACAACGCATAGATGGTCTCGAAAAGCTCGCAAAACTTAACGTCGCAAAACTTAACACTGCTGAACTTAATACAGTGCCTTTTTGTAGTAACATTTTCTAGGTTAGCTATGATAGCCAAAAGATGTGTCTTTCTAAAGATGGATATGATTAGCGATGCGAGGGATGATTTTAGCAGGTAATTTTATCGCAAAAAATTCACAAAAAACACATTATTTTTAGTTAAAGTGTCACGGGACAGAAAAATTAACTTAAAATAAAGATAAGCTTATAAGTTTATAGGTAGAGGGAAAGCCGTCACTGGCCAGATCCCCAGCCAAAGCTCGGGTGCATTTTTAACAATTAATTTTAATTAGGTCTCAGCAGCGCAGTAAAAATCCACCTAGTGCTTGGAAAGCAGCGCTTTTTTGGAATGTCGCAGAATCAACGCGATCGCAAAACTAAATTAAATATGCTAAAAAACGATTCCTCCAAGTATCTGCCAACCTTAGATCAAGTAATTGATCGCTACCCCTTGACAGTTGTGCCTGATACCCCACTAGCAGAAGTAATTACCCTGATGGGCCAACGGCGCGGAAGTTGCTCTCTAAACGCAGACATTCCACCAACCGATATCTACCAGCAACTAACAGAAATCGCCAATCTCCCCACTTCAAGCGCCTTCAGAGACGCGACAGGTATCTGCGTCTTTGTCGTGGAAAAATTCCTCGAAAAATTCTCCTCGTACTTTGCTCAAAAGTCAAAATTGCAAGGAATGTTCACCGAGAGGGATCTCGTCGATTTGATTGCATCGGGCAAAAACTTAAAAGGTGTCACCATCGCAGAAGTGATGAGGCAGCCGACCGCAACTCTGACAAAATCCCAGGCTCAAGACATTTTCAGCGCTCTAATTCTGCTGGGCCAACAAAGAATTAATCACCTGCCAATATTAGATAATGGCGGTCAACTCCTAGGAGTAATTACGCCGGAAAGCATTCGCCAAGCCATGCTGCAACCGGCAAATATCTTAAAAATGCGGAGTGTGAAAGAAGTTATGACGGCACAAGTCGTTCAAGCGCCTCTCACCGCGTCAGTTATGAGTTTAGCCGAGTTGATGGCGCAGCACCGCGTTAGCTGCGTGGTAATTACAGAATCAACAGAATTATCGATGAATTTGCCGTTCCCCATTCCGGTAGGTATAGTCACAGAACGGGATATTGTGGAATTTCAAGCTTTAGATATAGATTTGTCGCAAACGATCGCCCAAACTGTGATGAGTACCCCCTTATTTAGTCTCAAACAAGAAGACTCGCTGTGGGTAGCTCATCTTGAAATGCACCAGCGTTTAGTCCGCAGGTTGGTAGTAACGGGGGAATGGGGAGAACTCCTGGGAATAGTCACTCAAAGCAACTTACTGCGGGTACTTGACCCGATGGAAATGTCCGGGGCGATCGATGTTCTGCACGATTCAGTCACAGAACAGACTAGCGAATTGCAAAAAGCGATCGCATCCCTCAGCTTGACTAACGCCCGACTAGAAAGCGAAATTGCTACCCGCCTGCGGGCCGAGGTGCGGCTGCAACTCCTAGAATCGGCAGTAGTTAACGCTAACGACGCGATCGTGATTATGGATGCGGAACACAGCGATATCTCCGATCCCACCATCATCTATACCAACGAAGCTTTTACCCAAATGACGGGCTACCTACCCGAAGAAATCATCGGACAAACCCCTAGTTGCTTGCGCGGCCCAGAAAGCGACCCGACCCAAGTCGCTAAAATTCGCCGTGCTTTCTCTCGCCGAGAACCCCTACGCCTGGAATTGATCAACTACCGCAAAGACGGTTCAACTTATTGGGTGGAACTCAACAGCGTACCCATTGCCGACACATCCAGGAACTTTACCCACTGGGTGTCGGTGCAGCGGGATATTAGCGAGCGCAAGCGCATGGAACAAGCATTTTTTGAGGAAAAAGAACTCGCTCAGGTAACACTACAATCGATCGGCGATGCCGTAATCGCTACTGACGCCGGTGGCTGCATTTCCACCCTCAATCCAGTTGCCGAAAAACTCACGGGTTGGTCTACCTCCGAAGCTAAAGGTTTGCCCCTAGCCAGCGTGCTGAGAATAGTTGACGAAACTACCAGGCAGGCGGTCGAAAATATCGCTGAAATCGCTTTGTGCGAAGGTCGGACTGTCGATAGAGGACACAACTGCTTGCTGATTGCCCGCAACAACCGCGAATTTGCGATCGACCACAGCCTCGCCCCCATCCACGCCAGCAGTGGCGAAATTGTCGGGGCCGTCGTTGTGTTCCGAGATGTCACTCAAGTGCGAACTCAAGCGCGGCAACTCACCTGGCAGGCAACTCATGACCCCCTGACGCAATTAGTCAACCGCCGGGAATTTGAGTACCAGCTAGAAAACGCCCTGCACAGCGCTCAAGGTTACGGGCAAGAACACGTTATGCTTTACCTGGATCTCGATCGCTTCAAAATAGTTAACGACACTTCCGGTCACGCTGCAGGCGACGAACTGCTGCGCCAAGTCAGCCAGCTATTTCAAAGAAATATCCGCAAAACCGATATTTTGGCGCGTCTGGGCGGCGATGAATTTGCCGTACTCCTGTACGATCGTCCCGCCGAACGAGGATTGGATGTTGCAGAATCGCTGCTGCAAAGCGTTCAGGGATTCCGGTTTGGGTGGCAGGAAAAAACTTTTTCGATCGGCGTCAGTATCGGTTTGGTAGCAATTAATCCCAAAACAGCATCAACATCTGCGGTTTTGAGCGCGGCCGATATCGCCTGCTACGCTGCTAAAAATAAAGGCCGCAACCGGGTGCAGGTTTATCAAGCCGGCGATCTGGAATTAATCAAACAGCACGGCGAAACCCAGTGGGTGGTGCAAATTAATCAAGCTTTAGAAGAGAATCGCTTTCGCTTGTACTCTCAGCCGATCGTACCTTTGCTCAACTCTCCAACCACCGGAACCCACTGCGAAATCTTGCTCCGCCTCCAGCTTGAAACCGGTCAGTTGGTGTCACCGATGGCGTTTATTCCGGCAGCCGAACGCTACAACTTGATGCACGCGATCGACCGCTGGGTAATTAGCACTTTATTTAGCAATTTATCTCAAATTTTCACGACCCATTTATTAGTCCAAAACCCCGGGGTAGACAGCGATAAAATAGTTACCTTGCCTGCTTGCTCTCTTTTATCTAATTCGCAATCCTCATTTGGCGGCAAATATCCCAGCCTTTATGCAATCAACCTTTCTGGCGACAGCCTCAACGAAGAAAAGTTTATCGAGTTTATTCAGGAGCAGTTTTCCATCCATCAAATACCGCCGGAAATAATTTGTTTTGAAATTACAGAAACCGTGGCGATCGCTAATCTCAGCAAGGTAGCCAGCTTGATTTGGCAACTCAAGGAACTAGGCTGCCACTTTGCCTTGGACGACTTCGGCAGCGGGATGTCTTCCTTTGCTTACCTGAAAAGCTTGCCGGTTGATTATCTCAAAATTGACGGCAATTTTATTAAGAATATTGCCGAAAATCCTATTGATATCGCAATGGTTGAAGCTATTACCAAAATAGCTCACGTCATGGGAATTAAAACTATTGGCGAGTATGTGGAAAATCAAAAAATCATGGATAAACTCAATGAACTTGGGGTAGATTACGCTCAAGGTTATTATTTGGGAAAACCTCAACCTTGTAACTTCGCATCTCCTAGTTTAGATAAAGTTTTGGGGGAGTTTCCGGTTGATTCTTTGGCTTTTGAGGCAAAGCTGGCTTCTTGAAAAAGGAAGTTCGACAACGAATTGAACGAATTTAAAGGATTTAACGGAGGGATGTTGAGGGAAGAAGGAAAAGGGAGATTTTAAGTTGTCAGATCGATTACCCATTCCCATTTTCCCATTCCCGATTACCCATTACCTTCTACAGTAGTTTCCACCGCTTCAATGTACTGACTGTCTAACAGAAAAGCACCTTTTTCAAAGCGAATGCCCCAATAATTGCCGGGACGCCGATCGATCACAACACCTTCAGCGCCGATCGCAATTAAATTCGCAGGCCGCAGCATCGGCATCGGTTCGGCAGTTTTGACGTAAGGCGGCATCGCCACAACTCGGACTTTTTGACCGATTGTAAATTCTTTTTCCATAGTTTTTTTGCTTTTATAGGCGATCGTGGCACGGCTAGGCTAACCAAAATTCATTGTGGCGCACTTTGGCAGAACTCCCCCCTACAGCTTTGTGCCAAACTAAGACTTGATAGAAAATGGCTGATATAAAAGTAGGGGATAGTTTCTATGGCTACAAGTCGTCGCATTGAGCGTGTAGCTTCAATGATTAAACGGGAAGTCAGCCTGATGTTGCTGAATGGAATCAAGGACGACCGTGTAGGTGCGGGTATGGTTAGCGTTACCGACGTAATTGTTTCGGGAGACCTTCAGCATACAAAAATTTTTGTCAGCATCTACGGTACTGATGAGGCGAAAGCCGAGACTATGGAGGGTTTGAAATCTGCTACTAGCTACGTCCGCAGCCAGTTGGGCCAACGGGTGCAACTGCGCCGGACGCCGGAAGTAGTATTTCTTGAAGACCGTTCTTTGGAACGGGGCGATAAAATGTTGATACTGCTGAATCAGCTTTCTGCCGATCGCAAACCGGATCTTTTAGATCCCGATGAAGAATTCGCTGAGGATGAAAGTCCTGAAACAGACGAGAATTAGTTTGTGAAGGAAGAAGGAAGAAGGAAGAAGGAAGAGGAAAGAATTTCTGATTCCCAATTCCCGATTCCCAATTCCCAATTCGCAATTCCCGATTCCCAATTCCCGATTCCCAAATCTAAAATCTAAAATCTAAAATCTAAAATCGAATGATTGACAATCTTTCCTTGCCCGAACTGGTAGCCCAGATGTTCGTGGTGCGCGCTTCCGGCTGCTTGTTCGACCACCAAATTCGCTATCCCGAATGGGAACCAACGGCCAGCAAACTCCGCTATTATCTGGAAACTTTGGGCGTCGGTGGGGTGATTTTGGTCGGGGGAAGTGCTGCGGAGTTGGCAGTTCGATCGCACCAATTGCAGTCTTGGGCCAAGTTGCCGCTGCTGCTGGCGGCTGATATTGAGGAAGGTGTAGGCCAGCGGTTCGCCGGGGCGACTTGGTTCGGGCCGCCGATGGCAATTGCCGAAGTGGCGCGGCACGATTCAGAAGCGGCCGATCGATATGCCGAACAAATGGGCGCTGTGACTGCGATCGAAGCTAGGGCGATCGGTCTCAATTGGGTTCTCGCACCGGTGGTTGATGTTAACAACAATCCCGACAATCCGGTAATTAACGTCCGCGCTTTTGGCGAGACACCGGAAATTGTCGGCAAATTGGCCGCTGCTTTTATTCGCGGCGCCCGCCAGTATCCGGTTTTGACTACAGCTAAGCATTTTCCCGGTCACGGGGACACGGCGGTTGATTCTCACTTGGAATTGCCGGTTTTGCCGCATTCGCCAGCGAGATTGGCTGAGGTTGAGTTGCCTCCTTTTGTCGAGGCGATCGCCGCTGGGGTCGATGCTGTGATGAGTGCTCACTTGCTGATTCCGGCTTGGGATGCCCAGTTTCCTGCTACTCTTTCTCGCAAAATTTTGATTGGGAAGCTGCGAGAAGAGTTGGGATTTGAAGGTTTGATCGTGACGGATGCTTTGGTGATGGGTGCGATCGCCAATAAGTACGGCGCCAACGAAGCTGCTGTTTTGGCTGCTGAGGCTGGTGCTGATGTTTTGCTGATGCCGCTTGACCCGGAAGGGGCAATTCGGGCTGTCTGCGAAGCTGTCACTCAAGGGCGGCTTTCCATATCACAAATTAAGCAATCTGTCAAGCGAATTTGGGAAGCGAAAATAAAGGTGGGTTTGTCGATTTCTGACTCCCCCCAAACCCAGAAGGGGGAAAGCAAGAATTTACAATCCATCGACTCGATCGACTTAAGTTTGCTGGCAAATCCTGACTCAAGGGCAACTGCTGCCGGCATTTTGCGAGATTCTTTGAAATTTGGCGGAAATCTACCTTTGCAGGTTGCAAAACCCCCAGAAAACCAGCTTTTGCGGAATTTGATTGTTGTGGATGATGTTTTGGGGTGCGAGTTTTTGGGAAACCACACTCCGGCGATCGCCGTGCCCGAACAGTTTGGTTACAAATTGCAACTGATTGACGATCGCACAGGTGCGATCGCTGATAATGCAGGTGCAGAGCATTTTTCTCCCACACTGCTGCAAATTTTCATTCGCGGCAATTGCTTCCGAGGCAGTGCTGGTTTGACCCAAGCAGCTCAAGATTGGTTTAAGAAATTATTAAAGACGGGAGAACTGCAAGCTGTATTAATTTACGGAAGTCCCTACGTTTTAGAGCAATTTTTGCCGCACTTGCCTCCGAATATTCCTTATGTATTTTGTTTCGGGCAGATGCCGACAGCGCAATCTCTCGCTCTAGAATTGCTGTTCGGCATTGACGCCACGGGCAATGCTTGAGCTGCCGGACTCCTAAATCTTTCCTTGGCTGCTGCATCAGGACTCAAATTCATCAACCCGGTTTCTCGCAAGAAATTTTGCCTGTGACGGCGAAGCATCCAGAAACCGGAAATCAAGCGCTGCTTCCTAAATTCTGAATTGAGCTTTGCAGCAGATGGGCCTGCTAGCCCGGAAAAGTTGCGGCCAAAATCCCAAGACAAATCCAATCGCTTACTAATTGTTCCTATAATTTTTTTAAATAGACCGCAGTGAATTGTATACCTCTATACTGACAAAATTTTACTTACATATTTGGAATATTGGATTATATTATTACCAGGGCCATAATTTTTTTTTTACTAAAACCTTGAGGGCGCATTATGATTCAGTCCACTATCAAAATCCAATACTCTTTAGATGTCATCCAGGATGAAGCCCGCCACCTCGTGAACGAGGGCGTGCTGAGCCGACAACAGCCTATCTACACGCTTTGTCAGTTCATCCCACCCCGGGAATGGGCTTGCGTGGAGTGCGAGTTAGAAAAATGCGACTTCTTGCTGCGCGATCGCATTGCCGACCTGATCGGTTCTGAAAACTGGGACAATGACTAAAGTTTGGTTTTCTTAAATAAGTTTGCAAGTCAGTTTCCAAGTCAACTCCGGCTGTGTTAAAGAATCTTGATTCTTTAATCCTGGAAATTTTCGGCGCGCAAATTTTCCAATTCGGCCCTCAGCGCTGCCATGTGTGCAGTTAATTCTTGAATCTCTAGCTTTACGTCAGGTTGTACAACCGACTCGGGAGGAGCATCAGTCGCTGCATCCGATTGCTTGGGCGAGACAGATTCGCTGTCTGCATTCTCCCGATCGCCCGGTTGAGAGAAAATAGTCTCTACAAAATTCCGCGCTTCTCGATCGGTCATTTCTCCTTTTTCCAGCAGCTCATCCGCAAGTTTGCCCAAATCTGACTTCAGTTTGTCAAGATTTTCTTCTCGCTTCAGGGGATCTTGCAATGTCTCAATTAAAAAGGAAGTTGCACCTAAAGTCAGGTGAAATCCTGTTTGCAGCATTTGAGGCAGGTTGTCGGGATTCATCTAAAAATGCCGCTAGAACGTTTTTCGGAGTATTTGGTTCGCCAGTTGCTCCCAAGGCGGCGGGCTTGCCGCCAGCGAGCGGGAAGATGCGAAGTTGTCGATCGCGATCGCCCCGAGTCAGAAAAGATCGGCTTTTGGGGGGATGCTTTTTTGTTATGTAAATACTAATGGTATCATTACTTCGTAACTTTATAAATGTCAAGTGTAAAGTTTTGTAACTAGAAAGAGAAACCTCCCCACTCAAAAAGTCAGTTTATCAGGACTTACGGATGGGGGCGATAAACCCGGTTTCTACGAAAAATTTGCGACGAGGAACGAGAAAGACAGGAAGAAACCGGGTTTCTGAGGTCAGCGTGCATAAATTCTATCTATTTAAGATTTGAGATTTGGAGATTTTAGGTTAAATCCAGTTAAGGATACAGCGCCTCACCGGTGGAGGGGTCAAATATAAATAGTCGATCGAAGTCAAGCTGTACCTTCAGGCGATCGCCCGATCGCAAGCGAACACTCGCAGGTATTTGTAACTGTACAGTAGTTTCAGCGCTCACCAAAGGCAAACTCGCCCGGATTAAAGTTTCTCGCCCCAGAGGTTCTACTACTTTTACCTCTACATCGAGAGGAACTTTTTCTAATGCCCAAACATCGGTTTTCAAATCATCATCTTCGGCTGTTTGTGGCGTAAAGATTTCTATATTTTCGGGACGGATGCCCAAATCAAATCCTTGTCCTTCTCTCGGCTGCAATTTTTTATGAATCGAAACCGGACAGGCTAAAGATTGATTTCCCACTTGAAAGGATTCGTTAGTATAAATTGCAGGCAAAATGTTCATGGCCGGATTGCCTAAAAATGTGGCAACCATGCGGTTAGCTGGTTTGGCATAAATGCTTTGCGGGTCTCCTATTTGCTGAATTTTCCCCCCATCTAAGACTACAATTTTATCAGCTAAAGTCATCGCTTCCACTTGGTCGTGGGTGACGTAAACTGTGGTAATTCCCAGCCTTTGATGCAGTTGTTTGAGTTCTGCTCTAGTGTCGTCTCGCAGTTGAGCGTCGAGGTTAGAAAGCGGTTCGTCTAAAAGGAATACTTTCGGTTCGCGGGCGATCGCCCTTCCCAGTGCTACCCGCTGCTGCTGTCCGCCTGATAGCTGTTTGGGCTTGCGCTTGAGGAGGTGGTCGATCGAGAGCGATCGGGCTACTGTTTCGACTCGTTCTTGAATTTTAGTCGGGTCAACATTCCGCATCCGCAATCCAAAAGCCAAGTTTTCTGCGACAGTCATGTGCGGATAAAGCGCGTAATTTTGAAACACCATTGCTACATCCCGCTGTCTGGCCGGAATGTTGTTAACTAAATTATCTCCGATGTAAAGATTGCCGGAAGTTGCGGTTTCTAAACCTGCAATTGTCCGCATAATTGTGGATTTCCCGCAGCCGGAGGGTCCGACTAATACCCAAAATTCCCCGTCCGGGATTTTGAAGCTGATATTTTCGATCGCGGTGACGTTTTGGTAGCGTCTGGTAATATTTTCTAAGCGAACATTTGCCATTTGTTAGTAGTTATTGGTTATTAGTTATTGGTTGTTGATTTTTACTTTTTGTCTTCAGAAAGCTTGGTTAATTCTAAAACTGTGCGGTCTAATTCTTCAACGATCGGCGTTAACTCAGCTTGGCGGAATGCTTCTACTAACGAACGATAATACCAGAGAGAACCTTCTTTTTTGCCTTTGAAGCGTTCCCAAACAGTATCGCCTAATTGACGGTAATCTTTCAGGATCGATCGAACATTATAAAGTTTATCAGCAGCCGAGACTAATCTGACCGAGCCAGAAGCTGTAGAAATGCGATCGATATAAGCTTGTTTTCGCTGACGCCAAGGGGGTTTCGGCGTCGCGTCACTGTCGGTACAGCCGTCTACAATCGCTGTGACGGTATCCCCAAAGCGGCGGCGGATGGCTTCGCGGGTGGTGGGCCCGCCTCGATCTTCGATCGCATCGTGAAGCAAAGCTGCGATCGCCTCATCTTCATTTGCCCCATATTCTAAAGCTATACTAGCAGTGCCCAACAAATGGGCAATGTAGGGAACGCCCGAACCTTTGCGAAGTTGGGTAGCGTGCAGTTCGGCGGCATAGGTGAGGGCTTCAGAAAAACGGTTTGAGAGAATCATGAAAGTCACCTTTCTTAATTGCTATGATATATAAATTATTGGGCTAAGTTGAACAGACAAAATCTACCAAGTTCCATAAAATCGTAGAGATGCGATCGAGAGCGATCGCTTGTAAACTTATAATCGTTAAACAGAGGTTGCGAGCATGACAGCTACTATAATTATACCCAAAAATGCCGACCAAAACTTAGAGCCAGAATCAGAGCCAAAATTAGAAAATATACCGGAAATTCACCCAGAATCTGAGCCAGAAAAAGTCATATCTCTAGAAGAGTTTTTAGTCAAGCCTCCTGATAGAATGGAATGGGTTGACGGCAACTTAGTGGAGAAAACAGGAATGACCTTCAAGCACAGTCTAGCTCAATCTAAATTATCACGTTTCTGGGGAAATTATAAAGAATCCAGCGGACAGGGAGGAGAAGTTCTAACAGAAGTCCTTTGCCGCACTAACAAACAGGGTCGCCGTCCCGATGTTGCTTACATTACTCCTGAATTGTTGCCAGAATCAGGTAATTTTACAGCATTTTCCCAAAGTTTTCCTTTGATAGCGGAAGTTGCTTCCCCGGAAGATAGCGGCGAAGAGTTATTTGCAAAAGCTCAAGAATATTTGGAATCGGGATGTTTAGAAGTTTGGTTGCTGTTTCCTGAAGCTAGATTAATATTTGTGAATGCAGGGCAACGCTGGCGGTTGTTTAATGCCGATGAAGTTGTTAACACTCAAAGTGTGCTTGCAGGTTTTAGCGTAGCCGTCAGTGAATTGTTGGCTTGAGGAAGTTGTTAAAATAATTGATTAAAATCAGAAACTTTAGCTTAGGATAGGGTTTAATGAGAATGCGGGAGCGATCGACCTACAGGTAACTTTGAAGTATTGCTACAAGTGAAAGCCAACCATTAAAGCCTTTGTCCGCGATCGCATCTTGGGCGTAAACCTTTTCATCCGAGTCACAGACTGAATAATGCAAAGCAAAGTCAGGCATTGAAAAAAAATTCCAATTGTCGAAATGCTGCATAGGGGAATTCGCCCGATCGGTTTTTCTCGAAACTCTTTTCCCCGAGCAAAGCAGCAGTCTTTTTCATTTGAAAGTAAACGATGGTCGAGAAATGGCTAATTTTGATTTCAAATTCCGCTAAGGTTTTTTCTTGAGTAATTAGCTCTCCACAAGAAGATGAGAATTCCGTCACAGTGACTGTTACCTTATGATGCTGTTCTGGGTTCCTGGTTATTTGCCACCGATTGCCTCCTGGCTCATCCCACCATATAAACTCAACGGCTGAAGCACCTTTCAGTAGAGCGGTGGTTGCTTCGATAAAATCTCCGATCGGATCTCCAAAAACATGGCTGATATATAACTCGTGAATGCGATCGCCTAGGTAAAGTATGCACGTGCTCCAACCATGAGGTAAAAGAACATACAAGAGATCGAAATTATCCTCATCGTGCATACAAAACTGCTTGTTATCTCGCTGGCTTGCCTGTTGATGCAGTCTAACGTTCGTATTCAGCGGCGACTAGCAAACTTTGCATCCCCACCAGAATCTTGATTCCGTCCGCTGCAATACGGTTATTATACTGCGTTTCCAAAGAGGATACAAATCTTTAGAGGACTTAATGAGTCTCATAGGTGATATCTAGCAATCTTTTAAGAACCCGAACTCTCGAAGTGTTCCGCTCGTTAGCGCAGCCCGGGCGAGAGGATCGCTTCTTCAAACCATCCAAACTATTGATATAGTACGCGGTGCAAAAAACGGTAAACCGTGACAGCCACAAATCTCATCAATAAATTTGAGTACAAACCCTATACAAACCAAATCAATTAATTTGCGGAACGGGGCAAACAGCCATTGTCAGCGGCTGCACGGTAAAAAGTGCGATCCTCTCGCCCGGGCTGCGCTAACGGCAAACATTTACAAGCTCAAGAATATGCTGCGATCGGGTAACTTTACTAGGACTCAGGTTTTAGCGTCGCTGTCAACGAATTATTAGCTTGAAAAACTTGCCAAGAATGCCATCTTATGAAATAATTTAAAATGTTAAAATTTTCAACTATTGCGAGCTTCAAAAATAAAAATATATATGGATAGATTTCGAGTAGAAGTTATTTCTCAAACACCAAATCCTCAGCAAGTAATTTACGCAGCCCTCCATCAAGACTATACTGAGAATTTCGTGTTTGACGATCGCGATTCCTGGCCCTCAGACGCAGAATGTGGCGAAATTATCATCAAAAGGCTCCTCGCAGGCGATCGGGGGCATTACGGCCCCTTAGAGCATCCCCAAATTATTTTTAATTGCGGCTATTTTCCCCACAGTGTCATGCAGCAAGCCAGGACACATCGTGTAGGAGTATCCTTTGATGTGCAATGTCTTGCTGCTGATACCGCAATCACTTTTGTTGATTGCGAGGGAAGTGCTGGCAAGAAAAATTTGAGCAAAACAATTGGAGAACTGTATGACCTTTGGACTAATGGGGAAAAAGCGATTCGTTCTCGGTCTATTCGAGGTCGAAATGGTGAACCACCAGGCGAATATCGTCGTGACTGCAAGCAAAGAATCCGTAAAATGCGCTTGCGAGTTTTAAATGAACAAACTGGCTTGTTTGAAGTGGGTCATATCAAAGATGTAATGTGTAGCGGTATTCAACCCGTTTATAAGGTAACATTGGAAGACGGCAAAACTTTAGAATGTACCGCTAATCACCGTTTATTTACACCCGACGGTTGGCAAACAATGAAAGATGCGGTTGGGTTAATAACCCACGCAGATGGAAAAGTGGTTCGTATCAACCAAAATTCCCATGTTATGTGTAATGGCGTGTCGGTGACAGATGATAGGATTTATACAGACAAGTCATGGCTTGAAACCAAAATTTCGCAAGGATTGACTATCAAAGAAATTGCTGACTTATCTAACTGCTCTCCCAATACGATTAAAGCATGGACTAACAAACATGGGCTATCTTCAGCCTATTCAGGTTCGCGCTTCCCTGAAGGTCATAAGCCCTGGAATTACAACCCTAACGCTCTCTATCGCGACCAAAATTGGTTAGTGGATCAACTTGAGAAAGGATTGCACGCTGATGAAATGGCGACTTTAGCTAACTGCTCAATTGAGGTCGTTAAAAAATGGGTCTATGCTTATGGATTGTCTCTAAATAAGCGACAACCTGGAAGAGATGAACCTTGGAATAAAGGTAAAGGAGGTTATCAACTTAACCTCTCTGAAGAAAGCCGCCAGAGACGAATCGAAAATGCAAAAATTTACACGCAAAGAGGTGCTGAGTCTAATTTTTGGAAGGGTGGTACTTCTACGGATCGAGAATTAATTGGCGCTTGGACGCGGCAAATTGCGCCCCAAGTCCATAAAAAGTTTGATTTTATTTGCCAGAAATGTGCTGTCAGAGGTGGTGTTCTTCACGCCCATCACTTAATACCAGTTTTTGCAGATAAATCTCTTGCTTATGATTTTGATAATCTAGTGACTTTATGCAAAGACTGTCATGAATATATTCATCAAAACAACTTAGAGCTTAAATTTGCGAAAGCTTACTCGCCAATATTAGAGCCTGAAAATTGGCAAGTCAAGCCAAAGCAAAAAGGGAGAAAATTGCGTTCTCATCCCGTAAAAGTCAAGAGTGTTGAATATGTTGGCGAACAAATGACTTATGACCTAGAGGTGGATGGTGAATGGCATAATTTCGTTGCTAATGGTTTAGTAGTACATAATTCCCTGCGTTATACAGGTAATCAATTTCTGGATGCAGCAGTCGGCAAAAAAGACATAGAAGATATTTTTTACCTGCGTCCAGTAGATTATTATACCGATCGCGAAGGCAAAAAATACTACTATTCTCCCGAACAAAGACAACAAGATTTAGAGTGGTGTCTAGAAGCCGCTAAACGTTATAAAATTGACTTCGACGGCGGTATGTCCGAGGAACACGCCCGAGGCAAATTACCCTTTGACTACCGCCAGCATTTTGTAGTCAGTTTCAATTTAAGGTCTTTCCTGCATTTTTCTGACTTGAGAAACAAGAAAAATGCTCAACTGGAAATTCAAAAACTCTGCGAAATGATGTGGCCTCATTTTGAGAATTGGGCACCCGACATTGCGAAGTGGTACACAACTACTCGTCTGGGAAAAGCAAGGCTAGCGCCGTAAGAGAACTACCTTTTTTGGCTAATTGCGGTCGAATGGTAAGGTGCGTCGCCATCTACAATCTGCAAGTTCCATTGAATATCTCACAGCGACGCACCCTACTACAGATTAGAGACTTGCGTAAGTCCTATCATAGGGCTTCTCAAGTAAGTTAAGTACGCACCGAGCTATTACCAATTACCCATTACCGGTTAGGTTGACAAAACTCAAGTAAATACCAACAAGATGAAACTCAAAATCCTGCAACTGCATGAATTAGCGATAATCCCCCAATATGCCCATGATACTGATGCTGGACTGGACTTATTTTCTATAGATGAATTAGAAATTACTCCTGGAGAAAGCAAGTTAATTCATACAGGCATATCCATAGAATTACCCCAAAAAACAGAGGCTCAAATTCGTCCCAGAAGCGGTTTAGCTCTCAAGCACCAAATCACTGTACTCAATGCACCAGGAACCATAGATGAAGGCTATCGAGGCGAAATCAGAGTCATCTTAATCAATCACGGTCAAACTTCTTTTCAAGTGACAAAAGGCATGAAAATTGCTCAAATGGTAATCGCGCCGGTAATTCGCGTGGAAATTGAAGAAGTAAAAATGTTAAGTGCCAGCTCTAGGGGAGATAATGGATTTGGCTCGACTGGAATCTCGCCATAAATCACTTGTCTCGATACAGTTCTAATTCTACATTTTAAATGGACAATACACCAGACAACTACGAACCCCCTCAAAGACCAAACTGGGACGAATACTTTTTAATGTTGGCAAAATTAGCCGCAACTCGATCGACTTGTCTGGCTTTTCCTGTAGGCGCAGTGATAGCTAAAAACAGGCAAGTTTTAGCAACGGGTTACAACGGTTCGCCGTCAGGTTCGGCACACTGTACAACTCAAGGCTTCTGCTATCCTGGTTTAAGCAGTTGCGACGCCAGTAAAATTTTGCCGTCAAGGGCGGTTCACGCTGAAGCAAATGCGATCGCCAAAGCTGCCAAACACGGTATATCTACTGCTGGGGCTAGTATTTACGTCACCTTAGAACCCTGCATCTATTGTTTGAAATTAGTCATTGCCGCTGGGATTCGAGAAGTGTTTTACGAAACGACTTTTAACAGCGGAGAAAAAGCTGCTTTGAGAGATACTTTTATCAGTGAAGGTATTGTTGAGTTAAAACAAATTCAGCTATCTGAAGATACAGCAAAAAAGGCGGCTTTGTTTTTGTTGAATCCTACATCTGTGCCAAAAAATTAGTATAGGAGCAATCCTCCCCCTGGTTGTCGCAGCCACAGGAAACAACTGTGTTGTGTTCCTATAAATGATATTTATTTGCTGGCAATTTGTAGGGATACGGCAGTGCCGTATCCTGAATCCTGCGGGATACAAATAATATTTATTTTACAAGTTGTAAGGACACGGCAGTGCCGTGTCCCTACAAAAAATGGTTCTTCCTTACTTACTATGCTAAATCAATAGCTAAATCAGTGAAAATATCTGAACAAATATATAGAAAAGTAA
>NZ_JAUBRJ010000081.1:4521-35541 GCF_036701805.1 Microcoleus sp. N3A4 | reverse complement strand
ATATTTGGTAGGTACTCAATAATCATTCTCCAATATACCAGGTTCTGCTAACATACAATTTAGATGCGTTCGCCCTGCGTCTCCATCTCCACTACAAATTAAATCTATAATGAATTGCTTTAAGTCGGGTCGGTGGTCGCGAGAGTATCCGTAAGTAATATGTATTGGTAATGGTGCTTCCTGATGATTCATGCTTGAAACCTGGTTAATGCTCGAATTTATTGGCAGAGCAAATAATGAGCCTGCGTCGCGATTGGCATCATATTTGTATTCCCCATGCAGGTGGAATGAGCTAGAATCGAGATGTACTGTATTTAAGCATACATCAAATTTAATTGCTGCTTCGAGGGCAATTGCTGTAAAAGTTTGACTCAATCCCGTGACATATAGCTTGTCTAATACTCTACCTAAACGATCGTCATTTAAGTGTTCTGGTTTAATTCCTTTGCCGATTAAGTGTTCAGTTGGTTTGCCTTCAAAAAATTTTGAGAATAAATATAACGGTGCGGATACTAAACCTAATCCGTTGAGAATCATGGCTTTGACAGCGTGACCGGGACTTACTATTTCGCCTGGTTGACAACCTACTAGCTGATTGATTTTTTCTACCCTGTTGTCTCCGATCGATTATCCCAGCAACTAAACCCAGGTGGTCTAGGTTTTGGACTGTTATTTCAGGATTTTTTTTCATCGAATTGAGACGGCCGATTGGGGCGAGAGTATGTCTTTTCTACTGGCGAGTGCTGCGCCAGTTATATTTTACTTTTTCCCCGATCGTTGGACTTTCGAGCGCACGCCGGAAAGAGAACGGTCGGCAGTCAGCAAATTACTACTGGTATTTGATGGGGCTGGTATTTCGACTGACATTGTTTAAGCATTTGTACTTAAGCTTTTTGGTCGCCCTGAACACGACTCGCGAACCGCAGCCCACCCGCACCCCATGTGACAGTCGGGGTGCGGAATGTGGGATATAAGCAATCACATCACCATAATGGTAAGGAAGATCGGCATATTAGGTCAGCCACACTGCCTAAACCCAATTCGGACATTTAATGACTGACAGCAGAGCACAGAATTGTTGAACCATTCTTTGGTGCTATGACCTGGATAACCTAGCTCTCAAGGAACTTAGACGGGTCAACTATGGACTTGATTTCTCAAGCCCTCACTAGAATCTAAGATTTAGTCATGGGTCGTTGACGTTGCTGACTCCTTATTATTTAATGCCCAGTTTACTGCTTCGTTGAAAGCTTCGTCAGTCGGGTTATCTAAGAAACCGATCGAACACAGCCATTTTAGTTGTATGTTTCGGCCACCGCGACATATTTTCGTGTTATTCGTACTATGACAAATGTGTTGCCCGTTTCCCATCAAGTTTTCGTAGTATATTGCCAAATCTGATGGAGAGAGAGGTAACGGTTTTTCTCCACTAAACGGACAAGTTTTGCATGGCTTGTCTTGAACCGGGTAGGTTCTCATGTCGTTGCGATCGAGTGTCATCAAATTGTTCCTAGTTTACGAAAGTCAGGAATTGGTCGTTGGTCGAGGCATTGATAAAGGTGGAGACAGAACTCATGAACATTTACCCATTCCGATCGAGGAGGCAGAATCTGAATTGCCAAAGCGTCTGCGCCCAAGAAAATCTCTTTGACTTTGACCAAATCTATCCAAGTTGGAACTGATTTTTTCCGAGACAGTGAGAGATGAACCCACGAATTGCCGTCTTTTTCGATCGAACAAGAAATTATTACAATCAAACCGTCACGACTTTTATAAGCTCCGCCATCATCACCGATTGCCTGAACTGACCAATTACACGGCAACTCTTCAGCAGTGGGTGGATTCCATTTAACAGTTGTAGATTTCATGAGACTGCCGGGAGCGACCCGGCTATGCGCTGATTAATTAGTGAGAAATTCCGCTCGGGGGTAGTTGTGAACTAACGACAGCACTGACTAAATCGCATTCAGATTCAGTAATTGCCTGATAAACTTCACTCAGTGCCTGAATAGCATCCGCCAAACCTAATTCATTTTGTGTGACAAAATTCTCGCTCTGTTCGAGCGCCTGATACTCTGGCTGCTTCTGCAAAAGTCGCAGATTTTCTTCAGTGCCAGCAAGGATTGACTTGATTTGTTCGACTGTGATTGTCATGACTCTTATTCCTTAACTGATTAAACTCATTAACTCAAAACCTCAAAGCGAAGCATTATTAGCTGAAAAGAGTTTTCAGGAAATATTTTTCATCAATTTTGTGATCACAGACAACCATTGACTTAGCTGCTTGTTCGGCTAGCGATCGATTCCAGCCTTTGAGTTCCGATTTAGCTACCAACTCAAGTTCTGGCATAACGATTGCTTCTAGGTAAAATACATTGCCTGGTGAATCGTCGTAGTAGCAAGAGCTTTCGATCGTAAATTTCCAGTTTGACCAGTAAAATGTACTTTTCATTGCTAGCTCTTAATCGCGGTACAATTCAACTTCAACAATGGAAATATTACAATTTTCAGGAACACGCTTCTCCTCAGTTAAGCGTAATTCAGCATCCGATCGAGTATCGAAAAATTCGGCTGCTTCAAACTCTTCAGACCATTTTCCTTTCATTCCGAGTAACCAGTAAACGCAGCCATATTCAGTAGCATCGCCAACCCAATAACTCGCCTTAAGAATCGCAAACTTGATTTCCGAATTAGGCTTAGACATAATTTAAGACCGGGAGCGACCCGGCAATCACGCTATTCACTACACAATTGATAGGCAAATACCAAGCACAGGATGAAATTGCTTTCCAATCCGTAGCCTTCCCAACGACTATTTCTTACTCCAACAATGTGACGGCATTGCTTAAGCCATTCAACACCGCCTCGCTGTGTAATTGCTTCAAAGAGCCGAGGATGTTGCTGTAATTTGCAGACAATGATTTCCGTCATAATCTCGATCGATTCCTGCATATCACGACTTTTGTACTTTTGATATGCAGATTCAGCATCACGGAAATTCACGCCTCTGAATGTTACCGGGTAGCGATTTTTGATGTTGCCCTTTCGGAAAGCTGGCTCTGATATTGGGATTGGTCAAAGCTGCACCAATCCCAATATCAGAGCCAGACCAGATATTAATGCCTTCCATCTACTTATCAGCTCCAACTAAATAGACTCAGCGATTTGATAGGCTTGTTGATATAGTGGATCATTACTCTTTGGCTGCTGACCTTCTTTTTGATCGCTGACGGCTAAAACTACCTTGATTTTCTGAGTTTCAATCTCTGAAGGTAGTTTCTGATTATGATAGTAATAGTTGGCAGAAGTCTGGAAAAAGGTAGGGAGATCGGCTTCATATTTCAGAAATCGAACTAATTGTTCTAAGTTCATACCATTGAAATAAACAACACTACCTTACAGCGAAGCATTACTGAATAATTACTGTGACTTTTGGCGGTTGCCTTCTAGTTTTTCAATTTGAATGCCGATCGGATAGGACTCTTCATCGTATTCACGCCCGATATTAGTCAACTTCGGTTTGTCCAGTTTCACTCCCTTGAACACCAGTAAACAAAGGACTGGTCAAAGCTGTTACGAGGGTCAAAGCTGTTGTGACGGTCAGAACGATGTGTTGTCTTTTTATGGAAATACCCAAAATGGTTTACTGGAACTGGAATAACTTATTTGAGCAAGCTGTTGATTTAAAGCCACAAATCGCCTACTTTAATCAGAGGTCGATCGGCTTCAAGTTTCTGTCTTAGAGAACGGACATGGTATCGTCCGTGAACAGAAGGACTAGAACAAATTACCAGGTTTTCTGGCGAGTTATTAGATTTGTCCTCGTCCAGGTGATGAACAACTTCACCGGTTCTGAGCTTACGATTGATGTTTTGTTCCGCCACCACCCGATGCAGATATACTGTTTTATAGGTCATAGGTTTTCTCGTTGAAGTAAACGGGAAATACGGCTAGCGCTTTGCTGAAATCGAAAGGTTCGACTTCGGTTTGCTGACGGATTTCTTCAAGCCAAGCAATATCACAGGAGAATATTTCAGCAAATTTGGGCATGAGCCAGTCATACTCATCCGATCGCACATCAACTCGGTTGTTTTCGATTTTTGCTAGCAGGCAGCGGTCGATCGTCGTTGAACAGTCTGACGGCGCAACCAGCAATTTACACAAATCTTGCTGGCTAAATCCATGCTCTTGCCGAGCATTTTTAATGGTTTTGCCCAGGCTGATTTTGCATTCGTGCATGGTAAAGAATGCTGGGAGCGACCCAGATATGCGCTCTTAAAGTGTTAAATAACCAAACTTTTCATTTGCTAGTCTCAGGATTTCTTGAATTAATTCATCTTTTCGTACAGCAAATTCTGCATGAGGCAATTTGGTCAACCGATGAATTTCATAATGCGACCATCTGCTCTCAGAATCAAATCCTTGATCACCACTAAGCACTACAATCTCAATTGACGTAGTTTGTGGCCATCGGGTAATTTGCAGATGATATTCATTCCAATCATCGTAGCTATTAAGCAGGCAACTTTCTTTCGTATATTTTATCAGTTTGCCATCTTTGCTTTCCCAAGTACCATGTTCTATGTCAAAATCTGCCATTATTTTAATCCTCCATCTCAACCCCTCACAAGCGAAGCTTTAAAAACATTACGAGAAACATTGCTATAAACGTTACCATAAACATGACAAAAAACAAGAAACACGAAACAAGAAACACTTATGTCAACCACCACTTTAAAGAATTAATCAATTCCGTAGCTTTGTTTATGACTTGAGTAATGATTGACTTGCAGTTGGTGTTTCCTTGATGTTAAACCGAGTCATGTCCAGTATTTGAACTAGGACATGACGGGCGGGTGAATTGTTGCTAGCGTGGCGTTAACGGATAGATTTTGCTTTCTTTTTTGACAATTTCTAGCTGTCTCTGAGTTAAAAGACAGAAATCTTCAATTTGCGTATCCATTGCCACAATCAAAAGCTGTCCCTGAAGAGTAATGCCATCAGGAATAACTAAAGTTGGTTGATAAGCCTTTCGTAAAAATTCATCATCACACAAAATAGCGATCGACAGGTCAGAATAGCACTGATAAACCCCTTCAAAGAAAGCTTCTTTACCGGGAATGCCTACAAGCTTTTGAATTTCAGCAACTGTTGGCATTTCAGTTGCTTGTACCTCTTGAATTCCTGTTGAGTTGATTAAAGCGTAAAATCGTGTCATCTTGGCTCCAGTAAACGACGTAGAAAATCAATCAATATCCCATAGCGAAGCACTAAAATTGTGTTCTGGCTGGACTGGTTTTGGGTACAATTTTAGTTCTTCTTTGACAATTTTGGCTTGACGCACGTTAAGTAAGCACAAATCGTCTGGGGATTCATTAGTTGCGAGAATTAGTACCTGACCATTGGTGACAAGTTAAGGCTGTAAGTCTTTTGTCAAGAGGCTTTCGGAGAGTTCTTAAAAAAGAATTGGTCAGACCCTCGTTGCTTTTCAGGAAAAGGGGCAATAATTAACTTAACATTCGGTTTTCGCTGCTGTTTAATAATGCCTAAATCTCGATTTTGGGGGTCAGCAAAATACTTGATTGGATCTGTTGCTTTACCTTTATGATGAGCCATAGTAAAATGATAAAGACCGCGATAAATCATTTCTAAAGAAATCTGCTCAAAAGGTAGAGCTAGTTCATCAGCTACCGCATCACCTAAATCTACTAAAACTGCATAAAATAACCAAGTTGCCCAAATCTGTAATTTAATCCCATTGATTGAACCCGTCCATAAATAGCTTAAATCTAACAGCCTTTTTACAATATTAAAAGCTTCTTCAATCCGCCAACGTCTTCGATACAAATCTGCTACTACATAAGGGGGTAATTTTTCTGGCTCTAGCACACTTGTTAAATAAGAATGCCAGGTTTTTCCTGAACGAACTTCAATCAAACGTAAGGTAATAAACGGAGTTTTCTTTGTTCCAGACCCCAAACGTATCTTACGGTCTCGCAGTCCATAACTATCGGTAAACACTTCCTCTACTTTGATTGCGGCTCCTTTCTTTATTCGGGTAATAAAGTTAACCTTTTGCTCAATTAATTTTAACCAAAAATTAAAGTGATAAAAGCCTCTATCTAATAGTAATAACGTATTTTTGCTGACTAAATTGAGGATATTTTCTTCAAGTTTTACATCAGATTCTTTCGCATTTTCGGTAAACCAAATTTCGACTGGCAATCTAGTTACTAGATCAATTACTGTACTTATTTTCCCCGCCAATTGTCCTATTTTAGCTGACTCTAAGTTTGATAATTTCCGAAATAATGCCTCTAATATTGAACTATCTATAATCCAAATCTGCTCAAATCTTGTTAATGTAAACTGAATACTTTCTGGTAAGGTTCGTTGATTTCTGCTCTGCCAATTTGTTCTTAACCTTGGCAATAAATCTTTAAATACTTGTTCAAATAACTCGGCTGGAAAGGTCAAAAATCTTTGGGACAGTGCTTGTTGGCTGACTTGAGTGGGATTACACCACAGAAAGCCGTCTCTCGTTAACATTCTGGTCAGTTCTCTTACTCCTGCTACGTCTCGCCAGAGTAAGGTTAAGACCGCAGCCATCATCAATGGCAAGTTGAGAATTCGGTCCCGAAGTTTTAGCTGACGGTAGGAATTTTCCTGATGGAGCATGGCTGGTCTCAGTAATGCTTCGAGTTGCTGGGCAATTACTTCATCCTCTATCAGTGGTCGTTGTTTCTTTTTCGCGTGGTCCCGATTGGTAGTTCTGGTCTTGGTCATGGCTGGTCATAATTGCTCAACTACTTGCCTATTCTGAGTTTCATCTATTTTTTAACCAATGTAAATACCCCCTTGACAATTTACCCATCACCTTAACTTGTCACTAATGGTACCTGACCACAAACAATATCGCCATTTTGTGTCAGACAAGTTGGCTGAAGTTCTTTCGATACGACATCAGCGTCACAAAGCATGACGATCGAGGAATCAGAAAAGTTAGATGAATCTAACATTTCATAATTAGCTGGCACTCCTTCAATACCAATCACTTCTTGAATTTCTTCAGTAGTCAACATTTCAGGAGTGGTGTAAACTTCTACCTCTTGCTCAAGTGTGACTAAAATGTAGTAAGGCATTTATTAAAACTGGGAGCGATCCAGTTATTACGCTATTACTGAATTGGAATTCCAAGCAATACTTTGGCAGTTTCAGTATCTTCAGGCCAAACGTAAAGGGTAAATCTGCCTTGATAAACGTAAAACTCTAGCTGATGAGTCATTTGTTTGATAGCAGAAACAACTTTATGATGCTCGTTGAACCGAAAATCAGCTACTTTGTGCAACCCAGCAATATTTATCTCAGGTGAAACCATTTTTAGAACTGGGAGCGACCCAGTATTACGCTATATCAACATCTGAAAGCAAAGCATTAACGACGTTTGAAAATGTAGACTTTTTCATCCAACATCCGCCGATAAATTCCCTCTGTCGAATAGAACCAATCTCGGATAATTCCCTCGAAATTGAGATGCTTCCAGCTAAGATTGTTGCGTTTTAACTGTGAATCAAAGGCTTCTTGGGTAAGAATTTCTTTGACAAAATCTTCAGTGCGATCGAAACAACCTCTGTAATCTTCTTGAAAGTTTTTCAAGATTTCTGGTTCTTGTCGATGCTCGTAGACCGAGAAATAGACACAAAATGGTTTGCCATATTTGATAATTCCTTTACCTATTTGTGCGATAAATGGTATTGGCATTTCTGGTGTCATCAGAAACTCAACGCTGTGAAAGCCTTGAAATGAACTAATTTTGACAGAACCATTAACTGAAGCCTGAATGTAGTCAATATTTTGCTGCATTTCAGAAGCGTTGATAGCATCAATCCAAGTACCCTGGAAAGAACCTTCTTGTTGAATATAAATTCGTGGTATATCGGATTGTTCATTAGTTGGGAAAGGCAAATTGGTCAAAGGCTCAGAAGAATTGGATTGCATGGTAGTTCTTAACTGGTAGCGACCCAGTTATTATGCTATTCCTAGTTTACGGGGGCTTTTTCTGTAGCTCTACACAAATTACTAACTGCTTCGAGATGTTCCTCTAAAACATAGACTCTAAAAGCACCTTGTTTCCAGAGCTGCTTCGGACTATCAGGATGAAACGCTATCAGGTATTGAAACTCGCTATTTTTCAGTGCCGTTTCGATTGATTCATGCTGATATGCAAAGAAATCACTTACAGTAATAAATCCGTTTTCAGTGGTGTCTGGCAATTCATTAGATTCGGATTCTGTCGTTCTGCAGTCGTTATCAAGATTAGTCATGATGGTCAATACGAGAGAACAAATCAATACCTTTCTGCGAAGCACTAACCCAGAGACTTAAGTTAACTCCAATTGCTTCCATCATCGTTTGTACTTTCCTGAAAGTGTGTAGTAAGCAGTTGTTGTTTCATCTTCATCAGCAGTCAAAGTTAACCGAAACACAGAGTTATTCCATTTGTAGATTTCTGGAGGTTTGAATGCTATTAACTCAGTTTTGAAGGCTGTAGACCAGCACTGACGGCAAGCGTCGTAAAACCGCAAACTGATAATTATCTTTCGATCGTAATCCTTTATCAGATAGCGTTTAATACCTTTGGCTAGCCGAATGTTTGAAAGGTTTTCTAGCTCTTTCTTAGCAACATAAAGACCTGTATTCCCAAAGTAAGTAAGTCGTTTCTCATCATAAAATTGGTCATCAAACGGGATAAACTTTGGCAAATCCCGAAATTCAGGATTTGAATTACTTAAACCTTGAGTTGCGGATAGATAACCTATTAACTTGGTTCCTTCAGATGTGGTGAACGGTGTAACCTCTATTTCGCAGGGGAATTTCAAGACTTCGATGTAAGTTCTTGAGACAATTTGTTTAAAGTTTTCATCAGCCCAATATCCATAGTCCTGGGATCGAACTATGTAGGTGCTATCGTCAATCGTTAAACCTCTCATGCCTATGTTCATTTTGGTGACTAAAACTCAATTACAGGACAAATCAATATCCTTAAGCGAAGCAATAATCGAATGACTTAACCCTAGTAATTCCGATGAAAAATTAGGGAAATGTCATCAAACTAAAGCATTAGGCAAGTTAGCTTCAGCACCCCAGGCATCCCAATTTGGGCGTTGTTCCCGAGCAAATAGTTCAATCCTCGACGGATGCGATAACTTGCCCAACTTCTCGCAATTCTCTAGTTTGTCAGCGAGTCGATCGGCGATTCCCCAAAACTGTTTCGGCTTCTGTGAATGCTCTCTGCGGGGAGCTTTGATGAGGTTGTTGATGTTGGTCAAGCCATGAGTTGTGAAACTTCCCGGTGCACCTTTAGTGGCAACCAGAAAATGCTCGGTGCAATTCCTGCCGTAGTGACCTAATCCAGCATGGGGTCTGCCGTCCTTGGTGACTTTCTCCCAGGTGAAAATCGATCGATGAGTAAATCCCCAGCGGTCGAGACACCGAAACCCCAACGCTTGATGGTTATTTGTCACCCATAGCAGCAGATAAGAGTCTGAGCTTGCGATCGCACTGATTGGCATATTGAGAATTTCCTCATCTGTCATGGATGGGTAACTGCAACGGCCCCTATGAGTTTTGTCTGCTTCTCTGAGTGTGAAACTCCAGGGCGGATCGGCAACAATCAGTCTGTATTCTCGATGCGGAATTGGTGGCAGATTCGGTATCAGATGGAGTGCGATCGATAGTTTCAGTTGTCCTACGCAGTCATCAGATTTGTAAGTTTTCATTTAGCTACCCCAATTTGATTATTGATGATGAGCAAACCATCCAAAAGTAATTTGACTGCACGTTGCATCGCTTCTTTTTTCCCTGCTTTTGATTGAGCAGCTAAATCATCAATGAGTTTATAAGTCTCGGCTGCTGAAATATTAGCTGCTTTCTCAACTAATATTGAGGCTAGAGTTTTTTCTGGGATAAGCCCAAGAATTGTCCCTAACCAAATCTTCTCAGCAAAATCCTGAAATGACCAGCTATGAAATTCTGCCTCTCTGAATAATCCTTGAATCTGTCGAAGGACCAGTAAAAATGCTTTCTCTTCTTTCATGTTTTTCGTATCATACATGGCTAATTTCTCCTTTTCTTCGAGGTTTATTTCGAGATTTGCTGTTGCTGTTTCTGTTCCGCCAACCGTTGTTCAGCTTTGTTTTTGTTGATAATTAATCCACGAAAGAACATTTCCTGTGCTTGCTTAATTTTCAAAGTATCGTGTTGCTGAACTTTAAAAATTAAAAACTTTAGGACTTCGATCGCACTTTTGCCATCAATTTCAGTGACGTTTTGAATAAGTTGAGCGCCAATTGCAAAATATCCCAAGTCAAATTCTGTAGCTCCCGCTAAAACTTTTACCGCAAATTGTTCCAAACTCCAGTTATTCGATCGAGCCATCTCAAAGATTTTATCAACCTCTATTTGAATTCTTTCAGCTTCTTGTTCTACTTTTTCTGTGGGATGCTCCATGATTTTCACTCTAAATTTTGGTAATTTCATCACTTCCTTATGGCGAAGCCCTCACCGATTAACTAGGCATGAATTAATCTTTTAAAGTTTCAGCAAAAGTTTCTCGTTGTGCGCCATCAATCTCAAGGTTGTTTATCTGATCCGATCGCATCAATACCAATCGCAGAGCTAGATTATTGTTCCGAAGTTGGTTGTAAATCCAGCCAACACATTCAAGTAGTTTGTCATCTGTGGAATAATGACAACCCATTGCTACTTTAGGGCTTGTTAATTGATGAAACACGTCTGAAATATCACTGTGTGGATTGGCGATCGTCTCATTCAAAGCTTGATGATTTTCCCGGCTATAGCCAGGAATTTTGCTCAAATTTCGGTCTAGTTTCCACGGACAATTAGCGCATTGTTTTGTTTGTATGAGTTGCATCATTAGTATTTAACAGAAATTATCCGATCGAATTTGTCTCTGACAATTTTGGGGCTTTTGCTAAAACTCATTCCACAGTGTCGGCAAGTAAAGTGTCTCACGTATCCTAGTTGACCAAGAAACAGTAGCTGACAGTTACAGATTTTGCATTTCAATTTTGCCATTTTAGTTTTTCTGTTTGAGACTGTTGCTGATAACTAAACCTTGATTTATCAAATCCACTGCCCATTGTGCGATCGACTCATTTTTTTCAAGAGTTCCCTTAGCTAGAAATCGCAGAAATTGCAACATTTCGTCTCCCTGAAGATTTGTGCTGTGGTGAATCATGCGACTGGCGATCGCTACATAAGGTGCTTTTTGTTGCACTGCATTTACCCAAACTTTAATGGCAAAATCGACTGTTTTGACCTGATTAGTGATTACTTCAGCAAATATTATGTCAACATCTGCCTGCAACGCTTCCAGTTGTTTTTGCTTTTCTTCGAGTGTAAGTTCAGGGACTCCCTGGCTACCAGTCATTGATGTACTCCTAATATTAGTTGAGTGATGTAGTGCGAAAGTCTGTCCAGTATCCAGTGTGGGAGAACTGGACAGACTTTTAAGGCTTAATTTTCGTCTGGCAGCAGAAGAATTTTCTCTTGTAGATAAAGTTTGATTGCTGGCAAGGGGAAATCGGTAAACGGTATCTGTTGAATAATCACAGGTTTGGTTTCTTTCTTTGGTGAATCTTCCCAACAAGTCAACACCGCAGCATTGTCTTTTCTAGGTTTAATAAACTCGTGTGCATTTCCAACATGAAGGAACCAAAGTTGAAACTCAGTTAAACTGTGTTTTCTCCTGACACGGGGCTGATTGGAGGCGATCGCATCAATCAACCAATAACATTGAGCATTATCAGCCAAATATTTGACTCCATCGGTGTACTGAATTCCAAGCCAATGTTTGTAATATTGCTCAGTTCCACCAAAGTGTTTCAAATTTTGCGACAGTGTTTCAACATCCATCATTGCCTTTGCCATAATCTGATTCCAAATTCAAAAAATCATTTTCTTACAGCGAAGCATTACCATTTCAATCTTTTGAACCTTTATTTATTTGGTTCAAATGCTTCGGCTAATTTATCATCAATAGCAAAAGCAATAATTCCGATCGCATCTCTCATCGCTGCTTCATCTCCCTGCTTAGAACGCAAAATCAGTAAAGGAATTCTGCTTTTATCAGGAAATACCTCATTAATCAAAATCAAAGCATTTTCGTTACCATCCAGGGCGGTAGACCAAATCACTGAGGCAAACGCCCAACTATTTATTACTTCTTTTTTACCTTCATCTGTATCGAGAGTTTCCAAGCTTGACAAAGGATGAACAAAATGGGGTTCCATATTCTGCCTCAATTTATGTGAGCAATTCCTAAATCAGAAGCAAAAAGCGAAGCATTTAACTTCGCTTTTTGATAACGATTAATTTTCATCAACCTGAAGAGGGGAAAGACGAGAATATGAAGTGGGTTGCGTGTGAACATCAGGGAGACTGGCAGATTTAGCACCCGATCGAATGGCCCAAGTTTTCAAATCATCAATTTGCGCCTCGGCTATTTGTGCCAGAGGGACGCAGCCGGCGATCGCACCGAGTAAGTCTTGCTGACTGAACTCAACCCCGGCGCTGAACGCATTTTGCATCGCATCGAAAACGACTTGCTCAATCTCGGCACCTGAAAAATTTTTCGATTGCTCTGCCAGCAGCTTCAAATCGAAATCGCCGGCATTAACTCGATCGGGTCGGACGCGGGTGAGGTGAACTCGGAAAATTGCCTCCCGCTCTGTGAGGTTCGGCAGATCAACCCAAAAAGTTTCATCAATGCGGCCCTTACGAATTAGCTCGGCGGGGAGGACTTCGGCACGGTTGGCAGTCATGACCACAAACACTGGCGCGGTCTTTTCTTGCATCCATGTCAACAACGTTCCAAACACCCGCTGGGAAGTGCCGGAATCTCCATCCATGCCAGACGTGATGTTCGCGAAGGCCTTATCAATTTCATCGATCATCAAGCAGCATGGTGCGATCGCCTCGACCAGCTTAATCACCTGACGGATGCGGTTCTCACTTTCACCGACCATGCTGCCGAACACGCGACCGACATCGAGGCGCAACAGAGGGAGTTTCCATTCAGTGGCAATCGTCTTGGCAAGTAGCGATTTACCAGTCCCTTGAATGCCGGCGAGTAAGACACCTTTTGGGTTTGGTAAACCATATTCGCGGGCTTGGTCAGTGAAGGAGCGCGATCGAGATTTGACCCACTGCTTGAGAATTTCGAGTCCGCCGACAACTTCCAGACCTGATTCAAGCGGGATAAATTCTAGGATTCCCGTCTCGCGGATTGTTTGCCGTTTCTCCTCGATGATCATAGGGAGTGCCGCACTATCAACTTTTCCTCGCTTGCCTCGCGCCAAGCACTTCGCTAGGACGCGGGATATGCGACAGCGAGTCAGCCCCTGGCAAGCTTTGACAAACTGCTGCCGCTGTTCGGCGTTGAGTTTGAGATCGGCAGGTGGAACCAACCGAGTGAGCAAGTTCGATATCTCCTCGATGCCTGGTAAGGAGATGTCCACCACCGTCGTTTCTTCGCGCAGTTCTTGCGGAATTCTGAGTTGATCGGAGAGGATGACCAAACAGCGACGGTCACGGGCTAATTGCCATGCGAGGTTTTTCAGTTCGCGGACGATCGCTAATTGGTTCATTGCTATCTGTCCGTTGGCACCGGGGGCAATGAGCGTTCCCAAATCCTTCATCACGAAAATAGTGACCTGCTCCATTGGCGGCGCTTTACTGATGCGCTCTAGTGCTTGCATCGGATTTCCCTTGCCCGTGGCATTATCTGTCCAGCCACGTGCAAAATCCCAGAAATAAATTTGTCCCTCTACCCCTGTGACCACTTGGCACAAGATTTCTTCTGCTGGTTCTTCTTCCGGGCTCACTACCCACAGCAAAGGAAATCTCGCCAATAACATTAGCTGAATTTCTTTTTTTTGATCTATCATGTCTTTAATCCAATTATCAATTGCTAATTACTCTCTACCAGCACTGATTCGTACTTAATCCAATATCAAGTGATTTGCCGAGCTAGTACGCAATCGAGCTTTTGAGTCACCAAAGCTGGTACAGTCTTGGGCTACCCACCAAAGATGATTAGACCTCTAGCAATACCCATTCTCCCTTCTAAGCTCAGTAACAGTAACAGCAACTGTTACTGAGCTTTTCGTTTCTGTTTCTGTTTCTGTTTTGCTTCTGTTTCTGTTACTGAGTTGAGCCAGTTACTCATTGAGCCACAGCAACTTTTTGCTTTTTGTTTCTGGAAACAGGTTCAACAAACTTAGCTGGATGTTCAACCGACTCAGAGTTAACAGGGTCAGAGTCAAAGCCAGAATCAGAGTCAGAGGCAGAGTCAGAGTTAACGGGTTGTAAAAGAGGGTCAACAAAGTCTGAAACTGCTTCAGGGAGTAGTTCTGGAAGTATTTCAGGAAGTAATTCAGAGTGAGATTCAGATTGAGCGACTTGAGGTTTAGCCAGTGCAGCTTTCAAGATTTCAATTTCTCTGAGAGCTTCAGACAAATCAGCATGGAGTGTTTCATTTTCGAGCATGATCTGGTCACTGATGCTCAGCTCATCATCTGAATCATCTAAAATTCGATCGACTTGTAAAGCGCCACTAACTTTCTGTTGAGATTGTAAGTTGGTAATTGTTGTCGAAGCTTCTTTAAGTTGAGCTCTTAGCTGTTCTATTTGAGATTCTAGGACTTGTTTCTCACCAACTTGTGATTGCAGAGCTTGGATTTGAGAATGGAGAGTGGACACTTCTCGTTCCCGTGCTTCGATTTGTCCATTAAGCTTAGATATCTCACTGAGTCGATCGCGAGAAGCCGTTTCAAATTCAGCAACTTCTATCAGACGTTTTTCAGCAACTGACAATTTTGCTAGTAGCTCATTACGTTCGGCTTGAATCAAATCTAACTGTTGACGGAATTCTTCAGAATCTGTCAACTTTTGCTTGTTGAGATTCATGTACGCTTCCCTGAGCTCATTCCGCTGGCGTTCGTACTCCGCTTGATAAAACTTCAACTCCATTTGATTTTGAGGAAAATCTTTGAGTTGGTGACGCATCAGCTCATTTTCAGCAGCTAACTGTTTCATCCGATCGCCACTCACACTCGTATCTGCTTTTTGATAAGCCAAACGATAGCTAGCGATCGCCATTTGACGAGAAACTGTCAGATATTCTTCAGGAATGTCTGACTCTTCTAGCAAACCATCATCCGCAGCCTCTAAAAGTGCTGTTGCTAAATCCTTCTCTGATTTTCCCTCTTTCATCAGTGACAGATTATCTGTCCGCCATTCCTTGACCAATTTGCACACAATATCGGTACTCCCTCCGATACCGTAAATTTCTTTGAGGGCTGCGTTGACACTGCGGACTGCTACCCCTACACGGTTTTTCTGGAGTACAGCGCACGCAAAATCCACCATTTCTCGGTTGATTCCTGTGTATTGTTGAGCGCGATCGAACTCAAACCCCGTTAAATCAAGGCTTGTAAACGTTGTCGGTAATTTTGGCATAGGTTTGGGCTGCTGTGGGGTTAGGACACGGCGTACCGTGTCCTACTTGGGTATGAGCTAATCATATACCTAAATTACGATTTACGCAATACGCATATCGTAAGCAAAGAACAGCACCTAAGCCCATAGCTGGCTCAACAACTGTACCCACCAGCTCAAATAGCTTTTAAATTTAGACAACACAAAAGTTAATGAGAAATTAGCCTATTACCCTCGAAAGCCTCTATCAGGGCATCTATATCACATTGATAGACCTCCATCATCCGCTTGATCTTAGAAGGTGGAATATGGGGAACCTTGCCGGTTTCCCAGTTACTAAGGGTTGCTTCACGGATACCCAAAAGCTCCGCTACCTGCTTCTGGGTTAAGCCCAAATTTTTACGAAGATTCACGGGGGTTAAAACTCGCTGTTGTTTTTTTTCGACTATTGCCATATTATATAAATCTTACGATAAGCGCAATACGCAAGTCGCAAGCTAGCTAAACTACTAGCGATCGGGCTTGATTTGAGCGTCAGCCCTGTCGCCACCACTATTTTGGCAGCCTTCTCAACAAATTCATCCAGAGTCCTGAACGCAAAACCACCCAAAAAAAACACAGCTTTATGTGCAGCTACAGTTTTCCTTCGTATAAAAAGCTGATTGTTGCCTGTGACAAGCTGCACCCGCAAAAAACTGTCTCCTGAAAATCAAGGACGGAGTTTTATGACTAACGGATGGTGCCGATCGAATTATCACAAAAACGGCAAACGTCGCTTTGGACAGCTAGCAAACGGATTCTGTAACGAATGCAGCATTTTATCCGTGATGCAAGTACAGAGCAAAGATGCCGATAAAATCACTCCTCTCGAAGGAAAAATATCAGATTTGGAAGAAAAACGCGATCAACTTAATTCAGAAATCAAAGGACTTCGGTTCAAATTAGCATCCCTCATCAAATCAAGGGAAAAATCAGGAGAACAAAATCATGAGAATTGAAATCGATCGTGAATTGGCACAAAAACACCTGAACTACTTGGGATATCAACCAGGTGAAGCTTTCTTGAGATTTTTCTATCACAGCTCGGACGATCGTAAAAAAAAGGACAAAGGTCGCAAAGAAAATGGTGTGGACTGGGAAACAATAGAAAATCATCAGACAGACGGGCGCGGGGTGTACATCGTGGTTAATGGTGCGGGCGGAGGACACACCGATGCTGACATCACACAATGTTGCGCCATTTTTTGTGAATGGGATGATATTTCCCTAGCTAAACAATTTGAAAAGTGGAGGGATATAGGTTTCGTTGAACCGACATTCACCATATTTAGTGGTGATAAGTCGATGCAGCCCTACTGGCTTTTTGATGAGCCGATCGCATTTGAACAATGGCGGGAACTGCAAGTGCTTCTGATTCAAGTCATGGAAGCAGACGAGAGCAATAAAAATCCCAGTCGTGTTTTTCGGCTAGCGGGTGCGTGGCACGTTAAGCCCGATCGCGAACCCGTTAAAACCGATTTTGTTGAAGAGTCCGGCACTCGCTACAGCTACAGTGATTTGCGCTCACGGCTCCTCATTCTCTATCAAGAGTTCCTGGCTCGGAAACAAAGAGAGCTCGAACAACGCCAAAAGTTACTCGCTCAGCAACAACTCGAACTGCAACAGCGCCAAGATTTGCCTATTTCGATCGCACGCGCACCCGCAGCCGCGCCCACACCCGCACCTGTATCCACATCCGCCATCAGTAGTAGCAATGGTTCTGCCACGGCAACTGCAACACTAATAAGACCGGAGCAAATATCTCAACGGTATCAAGAGCTTACTGTTCCGGTGCCGATGCCAATTTCCCTACAGTGCGCGTTGGGGAAGCCTAACAAAGAATTTTTGAACGGGGTAGCGTTGAACAGAAATACCTCAATGGCAACACTGGCACGGGATTTACTGGGAGTTCAATCCGAGTTCAGCCGATTGGGACAGATAACCAATGAGGATGCCTACACTCTGTTTCTTGATGCTTGTCGGCGTTGTTCTCCCGGCGGTGGCTGGGATGAACAAGAGTGGGAGCAAATTTGGAATTCCGCAGTTAAGTCGAACCCGATCGCCAGCATCTCAAAATATTTTAGTGACGGGATTGAGAGCTGCATCAAAGGTGAATACTGGCGATTCATCAAATCTCTACAACCTGATCATTTAGTTTCGCGAATGGAGGCAGAGGCAGAATCTGCTAGTAGCTCTGAATCATCTGAATTTAATATTTTAAATTCAGATGACAGAATGATGCAGGATTACCGAAAAATTATTAGAAAATTTGGAAAACGGCTTCGCTTGAATAAACTCAGCAAGCGAATCGAAATTGACTGTAAACCAGTATCACTCGATCGAGTCCGCATTCAACTCGCTATCAAACACGGAATTCTTTTCAAATCTAGTCGCGAAGATATTCAAGATATCCTCACAGAAATAGCCCTAGAAAATCAGTATTCACCGATCGAGGAGTATCTAAATTCTTTGCCACCAGCACCAGATACTTCGATTTTAGATAGTCTGGCCCAAAAATACTTTGGTGTTAACGATCCAATTTATGAAATGTTCGTCCGAAAAACCCTCATTGGTGCTGTAAAGCGAACGTTTGAACCAGGTTGCAAAATTGACACAGTTCTAATTCTGCAAGGGAAACAGGGCTATAGAAAGTCAACTTTTTTTAAGGTACTCGCAGGAGACAAATACTTTGATGATTCCCTGGGAACTGTGTCTGATAAAGATGAAAGGCTGAAATTGCACCAAGCCTGGTTTGTAGAATGGGCAGAGCTAGAGAGTGTTTTCAGACGGCGCGATGTCAGTGCAACCAAAGCTTTTTTATCCACCGGGACAGACAAAATTCGACCGCCATATTGCCGAGATATTGAAGACTTCAACCGACCCAGCATCATTGTCGCCACCACCAACAAGCAAGAGTTTTTGGCTGATGAAACAGGGAACCGGCGATTTTGGATTATCCCGGTCAAACACCGGATCGATACTAAATTGCTCAAGAAAGAACGAGATGCGATTTGGGCTGCTGCGATGTTGGCTTACAAATCCGGGGAAGAACCTTGTCTTGACTACGAAAATGAGGAAACTGCCGAACAGGTTGCTCAAGAGTTTCAATCATCAGATCCCTGGGAAGATGTCATCGAAAATTACATCGAGCACCGCGAATATATTCGGCTTAGCGATCTGCTCACTCATCTCCAAGTTGATCTGAGTCGGCAAGAGCGATCGCACCAGATGCGCTGTTCCGCCATCCTCAAGAAATTTGGTTGGGAGCGAGAATTTCGATCGATATCCAGTAAGCGAGTTCGAGTTTGGTGCAAAACTGAACCTGAACCCGAACCTGTCTCCGTTCCCGAACCAGTCCCCGAAAGTGAGCTCGATCAAATCTCTGTTGAGCTTGCCGATCGACCTCAAATTTTAAAAACCCCCTTAAAAAGGGAGGTCGATCGCGAGGATGATCACCTTGCTACACAAGCATTTGATCGACCTGATCAACCTGATCATCCTATTTCTGAAAAAATACTAAATTCAGATCAGACCTTAGATCCGATCGCTGATTCAACATCGAATTCAACTTCAGCTCCGACCGTAGATTGGATATCTGCTTTGGCAGGCAGTAATTCCACGGAAGCCAAAGATTTTCCTAGTTTTGGGAATAAGGTCGATCAGGTTGATCGGGTCGATCAATCCCTTACACAGCAAAGTGATCAACCTAGCGATCGACCTCAGAATTTGGAGCCATTTTCAAAAAATGAGGTCGATCGGCAGCCTCAACAAAACGCCGAAACAGGGGATCTTGTCGAATATATTCGGCTAGCGATCGAAGCCGGCGATCGAGAAACAGCTCTTGATATTCAGACCATGCTCAAGGAAGTTTGCAGCAAAGGCGCAGCCGATCGCCAGAAAGTCTGGAACTCCCTTACCGCTGATGAAAAAACCGCTTTTAATGGATTGATTTCCCCAGACCCGACACCAACTCCGACACCGGAATCGACAAGACCAACAGCAGAACCGACGGCAGAACCGACAGCCGAGACAGTGGAGACAGTGGAGACAGTGGAGACACCCGCAGCAGTCCCAACACCGGAACCAGCAGCTACCGCCGGGGCAATAGCAGAGCCCAATAAGAGTGAAGGAATAGATGAGAAGGATGCCGAAAAGCTGAGAGAGATAGCAACTATTTGGTGGGATGAATACTACCCAGAACAATTGCAAAACCTACTCACCCAGATGTATGGATGGAAAGCGCCCGGGACGAAATACTGCGGAGAAATCATCAATCAGTGGCTGGAAAAAGAAGATGATTTAGTTCGCGATCGAATCAATCAATTAATATCAACCAAAACTCAAAATCTGACTGAGGAAACACATGGAAACTGAGACAAGCCTCACAGTTGAGCAACAGTTCAAGCTCAAAGTTTATGCCAACCAAACCCTATCACTTTCTGCGGAAGAATCGCGCATTTTACTTGTGGAAATGATGCGCCAGAACACGATCAAAGACAACGAAATCAAAAATTTACTCAATCCAAATCCCAATGAATAATTTCTGCGATGCTAAAACTGCTTGTAAAATCCTCAATTGTAGCGATCGAACCCTTCTGCGATACAGAAACCAAAACAAACTTATAGAAGGGATTCACTGGGGTAGAAATCCTGGCGGAAAAGTTCTCTACAATCAACAACTGATTGAACAATTGATAACTTGTGGTGGGGATATCAATCATCCCGATCATCAGAATTTTATGGAGAGGTATCTCACTAATTTACCTCAAAATCAACATCAGAAACCGGGTCGAAAACAGGGAACAAATCTGGTAGTTTTGGCGGGTTGACTACTCCGGCATAATTTTCATAAAGTGTTCTCACATCGTGGCCGGTGAGGGCTGCGATCGAAACAGGATTCATGCCAGATTCCAAGCCATGCGAAATTAGCGTATGTCGGGTATTGTAAGGTTTTCGATAATCAATTTCAAGGGATGCAAGCGCAGGTTTCCAGTAACGGTTGCAGAAATTTTTGGAATCGATCGCTCTACCTTCGATGCTGGTGAAAATTAAATCATCAGGTTGGAAGTCAGTCGATCGCCGGCTCAGTAATAACTGTTGCAGCCGTGGAGTTAGCGGCACCGTGCGGTCTTTATTCCGCTTGGCTGCTTTCCGATCACCGTTACTCAAACTTTCTCCGATCCAGATGCGATCGCAGTTGTGGGAACAATGTCGCCAGAGGAGAGCTGCTGCTTCGCCGGTGCGAAGGCCGACGCCGAATTTGAATTCCACATAGTCCGCATAATGTTTCAGATTGGAGTCAGAGCGGAATTTTTGGACGATCGCGCTTATTTCTGTAAGCGTGAACGGTTCTGGGCGTTGTTTGGGAGCTACGTTCACCTTGACTTCCTCCCAAGGATTTTCGAGAACCAGCTTCTTTTTTCTGGCCCACTCCCAGCAAGCATTAAGCATGATAATCCGTTCCCTTACGGTACCGGGTTCAAGTTTCTGTGCCAGCCAATCTCTAAATTTTTCTGCAACAGTTTCAGAAACAGAAATTGTGCTTTTGTTTTTGAAAAACGCAGAAACGTGTTTCTCAAGTCCAAGATATTTAGCGAAAGTAGAAGGCTCAACTTTCCGGCGCTTGTACTCGATAAATTGGTGAAACAGGTCAGAAACAGAGATGGATTCTTGTTTCTGGGGTTTGTACTTTGCCAGAGACGGGTCAAAATTGCCACTGGTCATATCGAGTTCGATCGTCCGCGCTTTGATGCTTGCCGCTTTACGGTTGACGATCGAGTCTGGCAAACCGAGATATAGCCAGAAACGTTTACCTTGCCACGACCAGGCAAGTCGCAGCCGATCTTTGAAAACTTCTATATTTACTGAGCCTTTTGGCATATCCCAGATTTATCGCAGATTTATCGCAGTGATTGTCTGAGTATGTCATATTCTGTCACCCCTTATTGAGAATGGGTAAGGAACGAGTTATCTAGTAAAAATAATGGAACCCTTATAAAATAAGGATTCCATCTATCGGAGCGGCGGGATTTGAACCCACGACCCCTACTACCCCAAAGTAGTGCGCTACCAAGCTGCGCTACGCCCCGACAGCTTTAATAGCTTAGCATGGAATTTGATAAAAAGTCAAAAAACTTTTAAAACTTTTGCGGCCTGCACCAAACTCGGAACCGCAGCCGCCGGCCAAAAACCCTCGCACCTCCGGCCAGCATTCAAGATCAACTGCACGCTGTAAGCTTCGGGATAGCCTTCCACCTGCACCCACAGCAAGTCGCTTTCGGCTTCAATGGCGATTTTTTCCTCTTCCATTAACTCAGAGGCAATTTGACTGATGGTGGCCGTCAACTGTCCCAACAATCGGCAAAAATCGTTCAACTCAGCCTCCGTAAGTTCGATCGCCCAACCCTCCCCAGCCACCAAACCCTTAAACTCCTCCGCCTCTGGGTTCCATCCCAAACGCCATCCGCTACCAGTCTTAATTACACGTTCCACCATTAAGGGATTTTAGATTTTAGATTTTGGATTTTAGATTTGTAGAACTTACCGATAAATACGAAAGAAACCGGGTTTTTTACCAGTGTTAAAGGCTCAACAGCAGTATTTCCCTAAAAAACCCGGTTTCTGCATCCATGAGTATTAAGGTGCCAGCAACTTCGCATCTCCCGGTTGCGGCTGCGGTATTTCCGGGGAATTCGATCGCCCTTGTGGTTTTTCCCCCGCCGCCGGTGTGCGCCCACCCCCGGAACTCTCCGTAAAAACATCAACCAAAGCTTGAACCAAAGCATCCCGCTGTGCTCTATTTAAACTTTGAATAGCAGCGCGATCGCGTTCCATTGGATTTGACCGCAAAACGTCCTTTCCCGGATAAACGCTTTCCACTAAATAATCGGGAGTCGCCCCCAAATAGTCAGCTAAACTCAACTTCCAATCAAAGCGGTAATTGGGCGGCCGTCCTTTGACAAATACGTGATATCGAATCAACCGCCCGACTAAAGTATTGGTGGGATCGACTTTTCCAGTTTCCTTGGAAATGTAGTTATTTTCGATCGGGAAATCCGGCAATTTTTCGTACACCAATTTCCACGCATCTTGCACCCTCACTTGCAACGGCGCAGATTGTTGAGCAACCCGCCGTACAGACGCCGACTCAGAACTCCGCAGCAGCGAAGGTTCCAAAGCCGACAGACTCAGTTCGCCCGATTCCAATACCCAACTCAAAAGCGTGAAAATCGCCACACTCAAAGTAACGAACAGAAAACTCAAGCCCAGCTTTAATTTCTTCACGGTTTTGACAATTATTTCAAAAATAGAATAATTTCATAAACTTACCGGCCAGCAGATGTCCTAGTTGATAATTTTAGGATTTACGCTCATCAACCCGATTTCTTAGAAAAATCAGAAGTTTCTCAACGAGAAAGGTAGGAATAAACCGGGTTTCTCGCCGCGCGCGCCAGTCTAGTTTAAGAAAGTTTTGAGTGTTGAGTTGAAAAAAATTGCTCGCAATTCACCACTCAAAACTCAAAACTCCCAAGTCTAGATGTCTCCGATAATTTCCGGCTGAGTCAGTTCGTCGGACATCTCAAATATCGCCCGCATTACAGGTTTCATTTGATGGTCGTCCATATTGTCAAAATCTTCATAGCGGCGGCGTTTTGCGCGGTTCGCCACCTGCACCGTAATCCGATAGCGGTTGGATGCAGCACCGATCAACTCTTCCGCCCGACGGGTTAGCTGAGTTGAATCGAAGGTTGGACGCTTAACCATGAGACTACCTACTTTCTCTAATGTTACATTCTAGTCTAGTATGTCAAGATTCATAAATTACTAACTGAGTATCATTGCTTATGCAGGCAGCAACAGCCTATTCCTTTGGTCACTTGCATCGGGGAAATTCTCATCCCCTCAAATTGGTTGCTTTCGGCGACAGCTTAATCTACGGTTTCGGCGACGGTACGGGCGGGGGTTGGGTGGAAAGACTGCGGCGACAGTGGATGTTACCGGAGAGTGCAGGACACGTTTTGTACAATTTGGGCGTTCGGGGCGATCGCACCTATCAAGTCGCCCAGCGCCTGGAAAACGAGTTTCGCCACCGCGGCGAACTCAGAAACCGCGTCCCGGATGCGATGATTCTTTCCGTAGGCCTCAACGATTCGGCGAGAGTGCAGTCGCCTACCGGGCGCAGCTACACAGAGTTTGAACATTTTAAAACTGTTTTGGATCATTTGTTAAACCTGTCTCAACAACTTTGCCCGGTGATATTTGTCGGGATGGTGCCGGTGGATGAAAGTAAAATGCCTTTTCAAGATTGTTTGTACTACAATCATGCCGACCAATATCGGTATAAAGAAGCAACGAAATTAGCTTGTCAGTTGCGGGGAATTCCCTATTTAGATATTTTTGATAAATGGATAAATCGGGGCAGTGATTGGTGGCGATCGCGCCTGATTGCAGACGGGATTCATCCCAATGCAGCGGGCTATCAATCTTTATTTGAAGATGCGACAAGTTGGGAACCGCTAGCCGCTATTAGTCATTAGTCAAGTCGAGCGAGGGCGGGCACTCTTGGCACTGCCCCTACACAATACAGGTTCTGCATCCAGGACTGTATAAATTTAAGGTAGATAAGGGAGATAAGCAACATAAGGATTTTAAGGAATTTAAGCCTTTTAAAATCCACACTAAGAATAAAAATATTTATTTTAAAAGACCGTATCTTCCCCCCACGAAAAATAAAAAAATTCAACAATGATTACATAAGTGAGGGAAAGAGCAAGTTGGGCAGAAATCAATCAGCCTCTTAACAGCTTGCTTGTCCTCAATAAAAAACTTGTGTAAATTGGAGAATCAAAAAATGTCTGTATTACATCGCATTAAATCCGGTACATCTGTTTTATTAACACTGGGAACCGTTGCCGGCACCGCAGCGCCGATGCTAGCTCCCGCGCCTTCTTTTGCTCAGACAGCTTTTTCGGATGTTAATAATAACTACTGGGCAAAAGACTTTATTCAAGATTTGTCAGAAAGAGGAATTATCAAAGGATTTCCCGATGGCAGTTTTCGCCCGGATGCACCGGTAACGCGGGCTGAATTCGCGGCAATGATCCGTTCTGTGAAAAAGGCAAAAACCCGCGCTGCTGTGGGGTTTGCCGATGTTCCGTCTAATTTTTGGGCAAGCGGGGCGATCGCCGAAGCTTACGAAATGGGATGGATGTCTGGCTATCCCGGCAATGTTTTCAGGCCAGCACAGCAGATTCCTCGCGTTCAAGTTGTAGTCGCTTTAAATAACGGCATGGGCTATGAGCCTACGTGCGATTTTCAAGATGTTCTCAGCTACTATAATGATGCGGGTGAAATTCAAACTTATGCTGTCAAAAGCGTTGCTGCTGCTACTGAAAAACAGTTGGTTGTGAGCTATCCCAATCCTAAATCTCTCAAACCTAACAAGTCAGCAACGCGAGCTGAAGTAGCTGCTTTTATCTATCAAACATTAGTGAGTAGCAATCAAGCAAGAGCAATTAATTCTCCTTACATTGCCAAGATTGATGTTAGCGAGTCTGTTGGTGTGAAAATTGCCAGCGGGGCGACTATTCCAGTCGAGTACGCAAAAGGTAAGATTTTGCTCGGCCCCAATGACAAGTCTCCGATTACGCTGACTGTAGCTGCGGATATCACGGGCAATAATGGCCAATTGCTGATACCCGAAGGCTCGAAAATTAGCGGCGAATTGCGATCGACTGCTTCGGGCGTTCAGTTTGTGGCTCAAGAATTAAGTATCATCAACGGCAGCAGAGTGCCTCTCAATGCTACTTCGCAACTTATTACTAGGAAAGAAACTGTTACCAAAGGCATTAATGTTGGTAATCTGATTAAGAATACGGCGTTGGGTGCAGCAGCAGCGGCGGCGATCGCAGGTGTTACGGGCGATCGGGCGATCGCTACTGAAGAGGTGCTCGGCGGTGCGGGAATCGGGACTTTGATCGGGGTATTTTTGGGTCGAGATAAAGTCGATTTGTATGCTGTTAATCCCGACACCGATTTAGATTTGCAGTTGAATTCAGATTTGGTAGTTGGTACCACCAGCACAGGCATTTGTAGCGCTCGATAAAGCAGAAGGCAGAACAATCCTGGACGCAAAACCTTTATTTGTAGGGTGTGCACTGCACACCTTACGAATATAAATATCACGTAATATCAAATCCGGTAGCATCGGAATTAATATTACCCACAGCCAGGAAACGGCAGTGCCGTTTCCCTACAATTAATCGCGGTAGGGAAACGGCACTGCCGTTTCCTCTATATGATGTCTCGAAACGATATAAAACCACTTTTTGCGTAATTCCTGTAAGTGTGAATTTCTAGGGACATCCCAAACTTTCGCGGGTAAAAACTCCCGTCACGGGATTGACACCATCTGCTTTCTCGCACAGGATATTCACTTGATAAGCGTCGATAATCGCGTCAGTAAAATCAGCGCCGGAAATTGCAGCATCATAAAACCGAGTTCGAGTCATAATTGCCTCGGAAAAATTAGCATTTGTCAAATTAGCGCCGTCGAATGTAACTCTATCTGCCAAAGCACCCGAGAGGTTGGCACCTGACAAGTTGGCATTCAGCAAAACTCCCTTAGTCAAAATCGCATTAGTTAAATCAGCACCTTGAAAATTTGTTCCCCGCATTTCAGCAGCCACAAATGTTCCCCCTGCTAAATCCGAGTTGGAAAAATCGCGATCGGACAAATTAATATTTGTGTAATTAATATTTGTTTTAGGCAGCGCAAATGCCGGAGTAGCACTCAGCAGCACCCACCCACAAGCCAACACTAAACTTAAAATCAGGCTGAGGAAAATTCGGAAAACACTTTTCATGATGATGGGAATGGGGAATTGGGAATGGGGCATTGGGAATGGGGCATTGTTGACTGTTGACTGTTGACTGTTGACTGTTGACAACTAACAACTAACAACTAACAACTAACAACTAACAACTGACAACTGACAACTAACAACTGACAACTGACAACTGACTAATTAAAATCGCTTTACCCAATCTTCGCCGACGCGAAATGTCAAGTCAGAATTGATTTCACCCGTAGAAGATGCTTCAATTTTACCGCCGCCTAACTCTTTTTGCAGTAGATTCGCTGCCTCTAAATCGCCTTGCTGAACAATAATTTGACTTTGACGCTGCTTCTGGGGCGAATCCTGCACTACAGATACATTAAAAAACCCCTTTTTTCGGAGAAATTCAGCAGCGGTTTTGGCGGTTGTCGGTTTGCTAGAAGCGTTTTGGACAGCTATTTTGAGGTTTTTGGACAAAATGGGATCGCTTGGATTGCGAAGTCGCCCTTGTGCAAAATCCGGCACGCTCTGGTTGAAATATTGTGTCATAATGCGATCGACCCCGATCGCATCTAAAATCCAATAACTCCTCAAATCCCCTTGTTTTGAACTAGAACGTCCAGGCAACATTACCATTTTTAAATTATCTCGCTCCAATTGCAAACCGAAATTTGCCAGCGTAAATATTTCCTCATAATTTAGGTTTGTATCCACATATTTTTGCATCAATCGAACAATTTGCGGCAAACGCACAAATACTGATGGACTTGCGAGGCGGTCCCGAATAGCTTGAATTAAAGATTGCTGCCGCTGAATGCGGCCGATATCTCCTAAACCATCGTTGCGAAATCGAGCAAATTGTTCTGCTTGTTCTCCGTTGAGAGTTTGCCATCCCTGGGCTAAATTTATTTTTAACTTTTGGGCGGTATCTGTATAGGACATCGCGCGAGGTACAAATACATCAACTCCGCCCAACAAATCGACTAATTCCCGAAACGCACTGCTGCTGACTCGCACGTATCGTTCAATTCTCGTATTGTTCAGCATACTGCTAACCAATCGCGTCGCCAAAGCTGCTCCTCCTCTAGCATTGGCTTCGCTAATTTTGCTGAATCTAATTCCGGGAATTTCGACTTTAGTATCTCGCGGAACAGAAACCAAACTAATAGATTTATCTCTAGGATCGAGGTGGAATAAGAGTATTGTATCGCTGCGACCGTCAAATATCTTAGGGCTATTGGCTGCAGCTTCTGGCACGCGGTCAATTCCCAATATCAGGATATTAACTGGCCGTGACAGGCGGTATCCAGAGCGGTTGGATGATAGATAGTTAAAGCCAGTAGCCTCTAAGACTCTACTGATAATTTGCGGTTCCACGGGAGCTAACAGGGCGGTAATTGCCCCGATTGTGGCGGAGATGGCGGCTGTGAAAACTAAGAAAAATATCCCCACTATATACAGGAATAATTTAGGATTTTTTCGAGATTCTCGATCGACTGGTTTAACAAAGTTTCTTTTAAAAATTGACAAGTTTTTCATTTACTTGCTGTTGGTTATTGCAGTTTTTCAGCTTTGCAGTAAAACTTGGGCGGTGCTTCTCGAAAGTATTTGAACATAGCCGGACACAGCCAGCCTTCGAGATTTTTTGATTCCCACCGATACCAGTTACCGCCGTATTCTGCTTTCAACCACAGCATTTCTGCTTGATATCCGGGAAATGGATTGGCTGAAAATAAGAGTCGGAAACCTCGATCGGCATTGGGAATGTCTGCGACAAGCGCGTTAATCATTTCGGGGACGCCCTGAACAAATGGTTCTCGGACAAGTCCGACTCGCTCGTCGTCAAAAACCCAGGTGTACTGTTCGCGATAGGGGTAAATTACCATCATGGCATTGGACATGGTATTCGCCTCTTTTCCTTTCCTTTGTTTTGTCTGGGAAAATGCAAGTGTTGATACATTATATTCTGTTGCGCGGAAGTTGTGCGCTATCCGATTTGACAACCCTGTTTTAACTTAGGAAATTTTGCCAGTTATTTACAAACTTTATTCGGCTTGGGCGGATTGGCGAAGTCTAGGGCGATCGGGCTTTAAAAGCATTTTTTTACTTTTGGGATTTTAGGTAAATTGTAGCTATTTTAAAGATGGTTAAAGGTGATTTTTGGCAGGAGTTTTCGCTTTTATTGTCCCGGTTTTTCTACCATTATTACGTTTGTAGTAAGCAATGCAAGTCCTTATTCATTCCTGGGGAGAGGACGGTGCACTCACTACGAACCTATGACTGTTTTTAGTTGGGTGTTAGAGCAGATTCTACGTTTATGAAGTACACCCGCCTATCGTTCGATTCCCGTAGGGACTAAGGCTTTGGCCTTTGTCCCTACACTCCATAAACCTGGAATATGCTGTATGTTTTTTGGGTGGAATACCCAGCTCAAATTCTCGTCAGCTCAACCAGCGCCTTAGCCAAATATTGATACTGCGGCAAAGTATTGTAAAACTGAGCCGAAATCCTCAGCAACTGCTTGCTAGCATCCGGCCAAGGAATCACTGGAACTTCTATTTGAAAAATCTCCCACAGCGCCTCTTGCAAAGGTGGAATTCCTCCCTTTGCAACTGCATCAGACTGGGAGTCTGCCAGTGGCACAACTGCCATCGAACCGACCATTTCATCAGGACAAGGTAGTGGCAAATCTAATTTTTTCGCCAATATTTGTCTCCCCGCCAACGCTAAAGCATGATTTTTTGCCATCAATTCCGGCCAGCCACCGCTCAACAAAGAACCCATAAAATCAATAGCTACAGGCACGCACAAATAGGGACTCGGATCGACTGTTCCCATCCAGTCAAATTCTAATTGAAAGCGCGATTTATCAGTGCGCGGCGAGTTAGCACCGTGACTGATCGTAGTTGGGCGAATGGCATCTTGCTTGTCGCGACGCACGTACAAAAAGCCCGCACCTTTCGGCGCGCACAGCCATTTGTGGCAATTTCCCGTATAGTAAGCCGCGCCAATTTCATCTAAATTCAGTGCTACCATTCCCGGCGCGTGAGAGCCGTCTACTAATACATCGACGCCACGGTTAGCTAACTCGCCCACTAATTTTTTGATGGGAAATATTAAACCTGTTTGGCTCACAATGTGATCTAATAAGGCTAACTTTGTTTGCGGTGAAACGCACTTAATTATTGCTTCAATAATTTGTTCGGGCGACTCAATTGGAAACGGGACTTCTGCTACTATTACTTTAGCGCCTGTACGCTCGGCTACAAAGTTAATTGTGTTGCGGCAAGCGTTGTATTCCTGATTTGTAGTTAGCAATTCGTCGCCGGGAGCAAAAGAGAGCGATCGCAAAACTGCATTTACTCCCGTCGTCGCATTCGGGACAAACGCCAAGTCATCCTCAGCCGCACCGATAAATGCTGCTAACTGATTTCTTGCATTATCCAACAATGGTTCAAATTCCCGCATTAAAAAGCGCAAAGGTTCTCTTTCCAGTTGTTCCCGAAAAGCGGTTTGCGCTTCCAGTACGGGAATCGGACAGGCCCCAAAAGAGCCGTGATTGAGGAAAGTTATAGTGCGATCGAGCAACCAATATTCGTTAATCATTAGTAATTAGTCAGTAGTCAGTAGTCAGCAGTCATTAGTTATATCGTTTCCGGTTCATCGGAATAATATTTGCACGATCTAGAGTGCGAGCGTCTCGCTCGCGATCCAGGTCGCGAGCGAGACGCTCGCACGCTTATAATTCCAATACCACCGGATTTGATATCAGTCAACAGCTCAACAGCTCAACAGTCAACAGTCAACCATTTTACCTTTTAATTGCTCAAACTCTTCTAATGTATTGCAATTCGATAACATTACTGCTTCTCGTTCCCCTACAGGTAGAGGGATTGCGGGGATTTGATTTAACCACACTTGAAAGGAACGTCCACCTTTGTCAATAAAACTTTGCAAACTGGGCAGAGATTGTTGGCGGTAGAAGCCGCACAAAGGCTCCCAGCGCGAATTTTGATAAGGCACAACTGCTAAAGTAGATGGGGGAAACTCTGTTAACTGACTTGCCCAATTTTGAATAATTTGGGCATCCAATAAAGGCAAATCGCAAGCTAACAGTAAAATCCACTCGGCGGCAATTTCTGTCAATCCCTGAGTCAATGCAACCAAGGGCCCGGAGCCCGGATTGTACTCTACCAGAAATTGGGATGTTTCGGTTAAGGTCGATCGATAGCGATCGGGCCAAGCAGTCAGAACATAAACTTCTGGCCCTACAACTGCGGCAACTTCCAACGCCCGCTGCAATAGGCATTTGCCCTCAATTTCCAGTAGAGCTTTATCCCTACCCATCCGCGAACTTTGACCGCCTGCAAGCACAATTACAGCAATTTGATGATTAGTCATTAGTTATTAGTCATTAGGACCAAGAAAAAAATATAAATGTAGGTGGGCATGGCGCACAAAACCTCTAGGACTAAGACCAACGGGCATCGTTAAACAAAGGTATGTAGTTGCGCTTTAGCGCTCTTTCCTAAGCTAAGCTGTCGCAAAGGTATGTAGTTGCGCTTTAGCGCTCTTTCCTAAGCTAAGCTGTCGCAAAGGTATGTAGTTGCGCTTTAGCGCT
>NZ_JAUBRJ010000081.1:0-4421 GCF_036701805.1 Microcoleus sp. N3A4 | reverse complement strand
CTTTCCTAAGCTAAGCTGTCGCGCATTTAAATTGTATATTCAGGGCGGGCAGGACGCCCAACTCCTACTCCCCACAAGACTTTGATTTTTTTTGACATACAATTTAAATGCCGCCACAGCTTAAGAGGATGTTTTAAAAGTCCGGTCAGGTATAATTTAGCCCTGATGATTGGGCTTAACTGAGACGATAAATCAAGCTTTGGGCCCATACTTAGATGCTTCTTTGTGCCAACTATGAGGTCAAACGACCCTTTTAAAATATCCTCTAAGAGCGCTAAAGCGCAACTACATACCTAAATTTTAACCCCTATTTTTGACAGTTTGCTTGAGTGATAATCTGATTAATTATTTTTAACTAAAAACACTAACGGCTTGGCTAACTTCCTCAAGTTTTTGCACGGCTTTACCGCTACTCAATAAAGTTTCTGCCTCAATCAAACCCGAGTTCATATCCAAACAAACTCCGCTGCGCCACAGATAAAATCCGCCGTTCCAGATAGCGGACTGCATCAATTCCGAGGGTTTTCCCAGCAATACTTCCTGCATTTGTTTTAATAACTCAGAGGCTGATTCAAAGGCCGGATTTGTGCTGCTAAAACCGTAATCTCCGTGGGCCAAAAGCACTCGCTCGAACTCAGCGTCCGGCTTAGCAATGCCGATAATCGCAGTACGATCGCGCGGCAAATCGCAGCTTCCCTCCAATCCTTTGACTGTGGTATAATTTTTGATTCCCCGCAGCTCAAAGGCTTTTTGAAACATACCTTCTGTGGGCGGGTGGACGTAGCCGGAGATGACGTTAACGTCCCCTGCACAGGGACACCACATCAACTCCATTGTCGAAAAAGGCGGCCGTTTGCCGATTTCGCGGCGGTAGGGTACTAAAGCGGCGGCTTGAGGAAAATGCTTGGGAAGGTAAACAAAACCTAAACCCGTACTGTCAAAAACTTGCTGGACTTTTTCTAAACTAAGTTTTCTCCAGTCAACTCCCAAACCGCGCCAAATTTCAATCAGGGGAATACCTTCCTTGGTTGGCGTGGTATCGCCCCCGTGCATGAGGGTTGGGACGCCAGATGCTGCTAAAATTAGAGCTGTTAAAGGGCTAATTGGAGCTGTGCGCGATCGCCCGTCGTAAGCAACGCCAAACACGGCAACGCTAGAGACGGCAAAGCCTTTTTCTCGGTTTGGGGGGGCAAGCACAGGCCCCCATTCTTCATAAGCATCGAGCATTCCGGCTAATTCTTCGCCGGTGGGCCGTTTAATGCGGTGGGCAATCATAAAAGCTCCGATCTGAGCCGGTGTTGCTTCTTGCAGCAGCATCATCCGCGTGGCTGCTGCTGCTTCGGAGCGAGTTAAGTTGTCTCCTGTGTGTACTCCGCTGCCAATTTTTCGCAGCAGTTCTCTAAATGCGTCACTCATAACTTTTGAAGTTGGTTATTGGTTATTGGTTATTGGTTATTGGTTATTGGTTATTGGTTATTAGTTATTGGTTATTGGTTATTGGTTGTTGGTTATTGGTTGTTGGTTATTGGTTGTTGGTTGTTGGTTGTTGGTTGTGGGTTATTGGTTATTGGTTATTGGTTATTGGTTGTGGGTTATTGGTTGTGGGTTATTGGTTATTGGTTGTGGGTTATTGGTTATTGGTTATTGGTTCAGTCCTGGACGCATAACCTCAATATGTAGGCTGCGCCGTGCACGCATTACCGCTAGAAGTAGCGCGTCAAACCACTTTTTACGTAAGTCCTGTTGTTATTAGAAAAACAACAGACAACAGTCAACAGACAAACATGATAACTGGCGAATTAATTACCTGATTTTTCTAGCTTGATTACATCAAATGGCGGCACAAATTCGCGTACCAGATTCCAGAAATGGGCGATCGGCGGAATTTGCATTCGATCGTGAGTTGTCACCAACACCACTTCGCGAGTCCAAGTCGGATCGGCTACCGATTGACCGATCGCCGAAACCTTGGAATTTGAGCGCTCTTGGGCGATCGACCGCACTGCTAAAGTGCGATCGCCCTTCGCGTCCACCAAAGCTGAATGCGGCAGCAAAGCAATCAATTCTCCCTGTCGCACCACACCCCGAAAAGCATCAAGAGTGTTGAGTTCCAAAACAGCATGAAGTTTAGCACCCATGCGTCCAAATTGTTCTTGCACCATCCGCTGCATTCCGTACCCGTCCTTAAACACCACTTGCGGGTAACAAATCAATTCCGGCCAAGGTACTCGATCGTACTGCGCCAGGGGATGACCCGCCGCCATCAACACCTCGATCGGCTCATTGTAGAGCACCTCAACCAACATTTCCGGGGCTTGAGTAAAATAGCGGTTGTTCATCACCACCGCTATGTCAACCAAACCGTCTTTGAGGACTTTCAGAGCTCGATCGCTCCCCAGGGAAGTCACCCGCAACTGCACGTCTGGATAGTCGCGGCAAAACTTTTGCAGCACAGGTGGCAAATAAGCAGCGCAAACCGAATGAATCGCAGCCACGCAAAGTTCCGGCTGCTTTCCCGCCAGTAAGTCTCCCAATTCTTCAGCAGCATTTTGCCAAGTCTGACAGATTTTGCGAGCGTGAGGCAGCAGGCATTCTCCTCCCACAGTCAGCTTCGCGTGGGTCGTGCGGTGAAACAGCGACAAACCCACTTCCGCTTCTAATCCCTGCACTTGGCGGCTAATAGTCGATTGGGTAACGCCGCACTTCCGGGCAGCTTGCTGAAAGCTACCGGTTTCAGCAACTGAAAGAAATGCTTGAAGCTGCTCTAAGCGCATGGAGGTTTAATTCGAGATGGTTTCAGAAATTTTACTGGAAGATAATCTGTGACCTTAACCGATTTAGTAGAAGAATTTAGTAGACTTTGATACAGGTACAGATTCGTTTTGATTCCGGGGCTAAACAAACCAAGGCATGAGCAATTGACACTGCCCCGCCAGACAGATGCGGGATACTTGGCTGTTTCTTTGTGTATCATAAAACTTTATTAATTTTGTAAGCAGTAGTAAGCAATGGTAGTATCATACAGTCAGGATAGCCAAATGAAAGAATTATTGCGCTCGTTAAAAAATGGAGAGTCTGAATGCAACTAGCAGAGAGACACATCATTAAATCCACAGAACATCGTTTCGCGGCGATCGATGGATTAGCCTTTCAATCAAAAAATCTCTACAATGCTGCTAACTACGTCATCCGCCAAAACTTTGTATACGGATGGGGATATCTCAATTACCACAAAATGGCTCAGTTGATGAAATCTCATCCAACATATAGCAATCCTAAATGATTTGAAAAATAGTACGCGAGCAAGATGCTCGCACTACAAGGATTCCGATCTCGATCGATTTTGCGACTGATTTAGGACTGCTATATAAGGCGTTACCAGCCAAGGTAAGTCAACAAATTTTGATGATATTGGACAAGAATTGGAAATCTTTTTTTGAAGCCATTAAAGCTTACAATATTGAGAAAACCAAATTTACTGGTCGCCCAAAGTTACCCAAGTACAAAGATAAAGTCAAAGGGCGAAACATTCTAGTTTATACGATTCAGGCGATTAGTAGCAAACAATTGAAGAAAGGAATTATCCAGCTTTCAGGTACTAATATCTTGATTAAGACCCAGGTAAAACCAGAGCAAGTTTGTCAAATTAGGTTAGTTCCTAAATGTGATTCCTATGTAATTGAGGTGATTTATGATGCTTGTACTGAGCGCAGTCAAAGTGAGCCGGAGTCCACCGTAAATGAAAACCCAAAAAAATTAGTAGCTAGTATTGATTTAGGGCTAAATAATTTAGTGGCGTTAACTTCAAATCAGCCTGGGTTTATCCCTTTACTGATTAACGGGCGACCATTAAAATCAATTAATCAATTTTACAACAAGCGTAAAGCCCATCTACAATCTCAGCTAAAAGGAAGTCGCAAAACATCATCTCGACTTCGGTGCCTCACTCGTTGTCGCAATCAAAAAATCGATAATTACTTGCACCACACCAGTCGGTTTATCATCAATCTTCTAACAGAACGAAAGATGAGAACGCTAGTGATTGGAAGAAATGTACAATGGAAAAACCAGATAAACTTAGGGAAGCAGACAAATCAGAACTTCGTAACTGTTCCTCATGCTCGATTAATTGAGATGTTGGAATACAAAGCTGAATTGGTCGGAATAAAAGTGATATTACAGGAAGAGTCATATACCTCTCAATCAAATTTCCTACATCTAGACCCGCTCCCTGTTTATGGGAATAGTGATGCCCATAAAGTGATATTTACTGGCAAACGAATTAAGAGAGGATTGTACAAAACGTCGGAGGGTCGATTGATTAATGCCGACGTTAATGGGTCTTACAAGTGCGATTCGTTCAGTCGAAACCGAGAAATCGGGGGATGACTGGCTTCTACAGGGTAATCCATCAGGATTGA
>NZ_JAUBRJ010000080.1:5906-35838 GCF_036701805.1 Microcoleus sp. N3A4 | reverse complement strand
CAAAACCATCCTTAAATGTTAGGCATCTTTTGTCACTAGAAAGCGCCCAGCCGGATTGTTTGTATTCGACGGAACGACTGTACTTCTTGAACTGCGGGTAGCCCTTTTTTCCGGGCTTCTTGGCTTTGCAATTGGCGAAGAAACGTTGGACAGCAAAAATAGCACGTTCCGCCGAAGCTTGACGTGCCGTTGAGTTAAGCTTGCCTGCCCATTCAAATTCTTTCGCCACAACGGCGCATTGTTTGTACAGGTCTACTAACTTAATCCCTTGATTGTCTACCCAATGTCTAAGAGTTTTGTTTCTGACAAATTGAGCCGTCCGAATCATGTCGTCGATGATTCGATATTGCTCCGCTTTGCCTTTCAACTTAAACTCTAAAACTATCATTAGCAATAGTCCGGACACTTTTTCTATAGCCCAATGGCTTATTCCCTAGGAATTTGAGGCGAGGGTGGATAATTAAATCAATGTCACCTCTACCCCTGACTTGCATTTAATTCGACTTTTTTATGATGCTTGCTCTGTAAGGCTTGTAGTATCGTTCCAAAAACTGTCCGGAGTATTGATTAGAATAGTTTATCACTTTTGCCAAAACTTTTACCTATAAGTCTGTATACTTAACAAGTCTCCACACTTCTCGTAATTAAAGCCGTCCTATAAGGACGGGGCTTTAGACCCAACTTTCTGGTAACAAAGATTGACGCTATGCGACTATTTAAGTTTTTTCGCCCCGCACCTCGAACCGGTGCTCGTTGGTTCGCCGTAATTTTAGGAATGACGATCGCCCTGAGCGCTTTAGCAATCAATCCTGCACCCGCTACCGCCGCTGATGGCAAAAATCCGCCTTCCTTGCGGGAACAGCCCCAAACAGCCGTGCAAAAAGTACAGTTGCAGAGTTCCCCAGCCACCGCCCCGAATCCGCAACTGTTAGCGCTGCCGAACCCGCAACTCCCGGGGGATACCGGCAGTTTTGTGACGGCGGCAGTCGATCGAGTCGGGCCAGCAGTTGTTCGCATTGATACCGAGCGCACAGTCAGCCGCAACCTCGACCCGTTAATGGAAGACCCCTTCTTCCGCAGATTTTTGGGAGAAGATTTACGCAGCATGACCCCCAGACAAGAACGGTTGCGCGGTCAAGGTTCGGGCTTCATCATTGACAAAAGCGGGATTGTTTTAACCAACGCTCACGTAGTTGACAAAGCCGATCGAGTAACTGTCACCTTAAACGACGGCAGGACATTTCCAGGAGAAGTGCAAGGTACTGACGAAGTAACAGATTTGGCTGTTGTCAAAATTAATACTAAGGAAGTTAACTTGCCCGTGGCAACCCTAGGAGATTCCGACGCGGTGAAAGTGGGAGATTGGGCGATCGCCGTGGGCAACCCCCTGGGATTTGACAACACCGTCACCTTGGGCATTATCAGCACCCTCAAACGATCCAGTGCAGCCGTCGGCATTCCCGACAAGCGGCTCGATTTCATTCAAACCGACGCCGCCATCAATCCCGGCAATTCCGGCGGCCCGCTGTTAAACAGCAGAGGAGAAGTGATTGGCATCAACACGGCGATTCGGGCGGATGCAATGGGTATTGGGTTTGCAATTCCGATCGACAAAGCCAAGGCCATCTACGCGCAGCTAGCCAAGGGAGAACAAGTCAGCCATCCGTTTTTGGGAATTCAGATGATTGCTTTGACTCCTGAAATGGCCAGAGAGAATAATTCTGACCCCAATGCTCCTTTGATTGTGCCGGAAGTTAAGGGGGTGTTAGTGATGCGAGTTGTGCCAAATACGCCTGCTGAGGAAGGGGGGATTCGCAAGGGAGATGTCATCGTTCAAATTGACGGCGAGGGAGTGACTCAGCCGGAACAGTTGCAAAATTTGGTGGAAAACAGCCAAATCGGTCAAATTCTGAAACTGAAGGTGCGCCGCGGTTCCCAGACGAAAGATATTGCGGTTCAAACTGCTCAAATGAGGGATTTTTAGGGAATAAGGAGAAGGGGGGAAACTGTTAGAAACCCCTTTCCTTCTTCCTTCTTCCTTCTTCCTTCTTCCTTCCTCCTTTCTTCCTTCCTCTATATGACAAGAATTCAGCTTGCATATCCCAAAATTCCAGATAGTAAAAATTGCCCTAACGAACAATGTATAGCTTTTGAGAAGTACGATGGCACTAATTTGCATTGGGTTTGGGAAGTTGAACTCGGTTGGTATGCTTTTGGTACGCGCCGCAGTAGATTTGATTTGGATGAGATGGGAATTGCAGAATTTAATGCTGCACATCCAGGTTTAGAAACAGCACCTGAAATATTTAAGAGAGATTTTGCTAGTCCGTTAGAGTCTATATTTCGAGAGAACGAACAGTATCACTGTGCTGAAATTACTGTGTTTACAGAGTTTTTGGGTGCTAATTCGTTTGCGGGAATGCACCAAAAGGACGATCGCAAACAACTGGTGCTTTTTGATGTGGAAACCGATCGCGGTATGGTTATTCCCGATCGGTTTATTCAGGATTTTGGTAAATTAAATATTGCGCGAGTGATTTATCGCGGCAAACTGACGGGCAAGTTTATGGACGATATTCGCCAGGGGAAATACGGTGTGGATGAAGGTGTTGTGTGCAAGGGAGGCAGCAATGCTAATAATCTGTGGATGGTGAAGATTAAGACTGATGCGTATATGCAGAGATTGCAGCAAGCTTTTCAGGATGATTGGGAAAATTACTGGGAGTAATATCAAATCTGAAGAGTAACTTTTTTCGGCTAGTTTTCTAATAGGTGGGTTGCAGCCAGGTAAGTATAGATTGGATCGGCTGGGGGTCTTAAGGTGAGAAAGTGGGAATGATGGGATGGGATGAGTCGGTGATGAGGCAGATTGTAGCGTCAAAGCGTGTGAGGGCATCCAGAAAAGTTTGGCTAAAACCTTGGGTAGGGGCGATCGCGTCTTCGTAGAAAATGAGGATGGGGTATTTTTCCCAGTCTAGGATTTCCTAGATTTTGAGTTCCGTGAGGGTGCGGGGCGATGCCTTCTGTGGATTTGGGGCAGTGGTGTTTTTTGACGAGTTGCAGGTAGATGTCGGCGGCGGGGCGATCGGGGTTATCGAATTTGCTGCTGTCGATGCAGAGGAGTTGGAGGGAAGGCGTGGAGGTTGGTTTCGGTGAGTTGGGTTTGCAGGAGTTGGGCGAGGTTGAGGGTTTAGATATTAAGTAGTAGGACACAATTAATTACACAAAACTATGGGCTACAAGCCTTGTCTAGCAAAGAATCAGTGTGTAATTAATTCTGTCCATTTACTTACTATGCTAGGATTGCACTTTATATCACCAGTGTTTTTGAATCCTTTGCTTTTATTGAATGATCGTGGGTTACTTTATCATTATGGATCTCGCTTAGATTCTGTCCAAGATAAATTTGGGGAGTTGTAGTAGTGGAAGTCGAATTTGGTCATGTTAAGAAATACGATACAGTAAGGGGCTTTGGCTTTGTAAGCCGCACATTTAGGAATGCTAATCGGCGACATGAAAATAATGTTTGGTTTCACATCACAAAGATCAAGCGTGATTACCCCAATCTGGCAAAAGAATTAGATGCTGGTTCGTTGGAGATTAATTTTTGGTACGAAGTTGATAATAGCGATCGCGAAAAGGTCAGTAAAATCTGGCTAGAGCCACAAGACATTCCTAAGCAGCAACGAGACAGTTTAGTTGCTTATATTGAGCAACTATGGTGCAATCATGATCGCGCCCTTCCTGAATGGCTAGATTCCATAACAATTGTTGTGGTTGGACAAGTTCGCAAAGATGAGTTGAAGCAACTTTATGATGATCAAATCCGTAAGCGAAATGAAGTAAAAAAGCAAGAACAAATACAGATACAATCTCGACTTAAACAGGCGATGCAGAGTAACAATCAAACTCAATCGTCCCCAGATCGAGTGCAAGGACATCTGAATAATATAAAAAATAATGCAATTCCATCAGCTAGAGATCGTTTTCGTGCCGAGAGAGGAGTGATTGAGGCAATTTTCTCTAGTGATGAGATGCACGGCTTACCTCGTGAATTGATGAAAATTGTTCGACGATGCCCAAGGGAAAGTAGGACAAACCTACTTTCTCTTACACCAGGTGGCAGTGACGTAGTAGTTGCTTATAGTCTCGGTGATGCTATTTTGTATGACTGGATTAAGAATGTTGAGTGGTACATTGGATCATTCGAGCGGGATGACCCCGGTTTTCATTTACACATTCAATCAATATATGGGCGTTTTTCTGAATATCCGAGCGAGGGCAGGATTGGTGTGTTTTGCCCAATATGGGATCGTGACAAGGATGGAGCATTGAAGGATGCCATTAAAGCTTGCTTGAAAAGATATCAAGAACAGATTAAGATTGGTCATAAAACCTTGCATGAAGAAGCAAAAAAGTATTGGAAAAGCTATGGTCTTTCCGATCGAGAAGTTGAAAACTTGCCGACGCTTTACAAGCAGTATATGAAGGAAAAGGATGATAACGAAAACTTAATGCTTTTCTAGTTGCTTATCTAACAATCCGATGCAACGGACAATAATATGCGGCTTACATTCTGTTCCATCGCCGCCAACGCCAACCGCGCCAAGGCTGTATCAATTGCCTCTCGTTGGTCTAAAATCTCCTCATCCGCCTTCCAGTCATACACCCAATCGACAAACTGCCCGTATAACCCCGCCTGCGTTTCCGGCAAACCGCCCCCCGTCTGCCAAATTTGACACAACATCCACAACCGCAAGGGATTCTGAATCAACTCCTTGAGACGGGAATTTTCCGACTGTGCTAACGCCGCCTCTAAACTCTCCCCCGTCGCCGCATCCCCCATCCCCGCAAACCAACGGCGAATATATCCGTCCGTTACCTGATGATTAAACCGCAGAGGCCACAGAGTCAGAGAAGATAGAGATGAATAATTCTGATACCAACGGATTCGATCTAACGCTCATTCTTTTGCATTACCCTACTCTTCAAGTTCTAAATATCGAGCCAAAATTTGTTGAATTTCTTGGAGTTGTTGCAACTCCAATTGCCCAACACAGCGCACAAGTCTGCGTTTATCAAACGTCATCGGATCGATGCACACGATAAAACTTTCGCTATTGAGACCATTGATAGTCGAAGGAATCACAGGCAAAACAACAGGCCGTAAACCATCGTTGGGAACAGCAGAAGTGATGGGTAGAACAGTTACCTTGCTGCGTTGATTAAAAGCAGTTCCTGAAATAATTACTGCTGGTCGAGTCTTACGGATTTCTGTACCAACTGACGGATCGAAAGTTACAAGCCAGATGCTTCCCAGTCGATAATCGCTGCTTGCTGCCATGCTTCATCCTCATCGGTTAATTGATCGCTCAGTTCATCGAGCAATAAACAGGCTTCTACCATTGCCTGCTGTTCTTGTTGTTTGCGCCATGCTTGCAATAAAAGCTCAACTAGCCGACTGCGATTTTCTACACGCTCGTCAATGTAACGCACTAGCTCATCTGGCAAAGAGATAGATACTTTCATATTATTTATGCCACTCTTAATACTACCAATGGTAGCACATCTATCGAGCAGATAGCAAGCTGATGAAGTAGAGCAGCAGCAACGCCGATATTGTCTGATTCCGATCGCCCCCTACACAAAATTAGCCGGATCTTGATCTCGCCGATGCTTCAGCAGAATCGGAGAACCTTGACCATCACCCACCAAAGCCGCCGTTTCCTCCAAAGCTTCCCTCAAGCGCTTGGCCGCGTAAATGGACATATCGCGGGGCACATTCACCCGATCGCGCAAATACCGCAAAGCCGCATCAGAACCAGCCGGCGGCGTACAAACTTCGCCAGTCATCATCAAAGTTAAAGCACAACGCAAAGCCTCATCAAATAAGTTGTCATCAGCAGGATTGACTCGAACGATGTTGCGCTGGTGCTTGATAACGCGGTGAAGTGCTTCAGCGCGGGAGGTTTCCGGTTCTGGGTACATCACATCCGGGAGTCCAGCCCAAGGCCCATTATCCACGCGGGCTTTGTTGAGCAGCATCTGCGCTTCGCCATTTTCATAACACCCGCCCATTTGAGGCGGTAAATCGTGGACGTGGGTGTGAAAATCGCTCTGAGTACCGCGATAGGTAGGGCGGCTTTCCATCGCTGCAAACCAGTCCGCAAAGCGCGGGTTTGCTTCGCGCATCGAGTAGCCTTTGTAGTAGTAAAGACTGGCATTCATCCGTTCGACATAGGGCGTAAAGATGACATCCGCAGTGCCAAATTCATCAAGGAAATAAGGCCCCGGAGTGCTAGCCAGAGCTTTTTCTACGTGGGTGACGACGCTGATAAATTGCTCGCGGTTGTGTTGTTCTGCTTTGGCTGAACTTGCTGGGTAGCACAGCCAAGTGCACCAGGCTCTAAATAGCAGTCGCTCTAACCGCCGCAGGGGTATTACTGCCGGGTTTTCCATGCCCAAGCCCAAGGGGCCGTAGACTCGTTCGAGGGCGATTAATATGTCATCGCTTTCGGTGATGGTGCGGCCGTCTAGTTCGATCGCCGGTAGCATTCCCGATGGTACTTTCCGCTTGTACCAAGTTTCTTTTTCCCCATAGCAGAACATGGTAACTTTGTCAATACGGTAGGGGATTTCTTTTTCTTCCAGCCACAGCCAGATTTTTTGGCAGTAAGGACACCAAGCGTGGTTGTCGCGGTACAGGGTAACTCGCACATCGGATTCGCTTTTACCGAAGAGGCGCAAGCGGGATTGGGCGTTGGTGGGGCCGTTGACGCGATCGACTTCAAAGTCTGTGAGGGCTTCTAATTCTGTCCAGCTTAGGGGGGTCATGCGATTTTAGATTTTAGATTTTAGATTTTAGATTGGAGAATTGAAGACAGCGACTTCTTCGTGGCAATAATAGAACTTACGCACCAACTCAATCTGTAGGGTGCGCTGTGCGCGCACAGCGCACCCTACCCATAGTGCATTCAACTATTTTTTGGTCTTAGTCCTGAATAAGATGGTTGGTTCTCAGTTAAAAAAGGCTTTGAGCACTTCAGTCCTCACTGCAAACTTAACTACAATTAAGGCGACAATTGGGCAGGGGGTGGGGTGTCTTGAATTTTAGCCAGTGCTGCTTTCATTTCGGGAGTGGCTAGCAACTTTTGGGTATCTGCAATTAAACGATCGCCCCAGAGATTTTCTTTGAGATATTCTACGGTAGCATATCGTTTGTCGAGTTTCAGAGCTGCTTCTCCCATCGCGAAGCCTTTTTCTTTGTCACCTTTGGTGTAAAATGCTACTGCTAGAGCTAGCATTGATTCTGCTGCTTTGTTGTCGATCGCGATCGCCTGTTCCCAGCGTTTGATAGCGCCATCGGCATCTCCCATTTCGTATTTGACTAATCCGATATTGTTGATAGCGGGCCAAAGGTTTTTTTCTAAAGCAAAGGCTTTTTCGTATTGGACGATCGCCCGATCGAACCGCTTGAGCTTGTAAAAAGCGTTGCCCAAATCAAATAATGCGCCCGGAGTGTCTGGTTTTAGTTTCAATCCTGCTTGCAAGTATTCGGCTGCTTTCTCATAGTTTGCTTTCCGAAAGTGAGCTTCTCCCAAGACAAATTTAATTGAGGCATTTTCTGGCGACAGAGATTGAGCTTGCACCAAAGCTTCAATGCCTTTGTCAAACTGCTCGACTTGAAGGTACAAGCTGCCTAACAAAGTCCAAGTTTGAGCATTCTTGGGGGCTAACTGTGTGGCGAGTTCGGCTCTGGGGACGGCGAGTTGGTACTGCTGGAGTCTGGCTAACTGAACGGCTTCTTCTGCAAGGCTCAAGGCAGTTTGTTCGAGTTGGGCCGAGTCGATTTGCAGGGTGTAAGGCAGGAGTGCCTGACAGGCAGCCGGCTCGGGCACTGCCCCCAAACCGAGTGCGAGTAGCAGAGATAATAGTAGAGGAATCCGATTAGGCACGCGATCAGCCCCAGCAAAAAATATAAAGGTTTCTCGATCGCCTATGATAACCCATAATTCTCCACAAAAGCCTCGCAGGACTAGATTATATTAATGGCGATCGCGCTAGCTTCTTGCACTCCTAAAATATTTGCCAAACCTTCGCCGCTGCTCAAATACCGCCATTTCCGCCTTTAGCAAATCCGTTGGTAATTTTCAGATCGGTAAAATTAACAATAGGAGTTGTCAGCGTCGGAGGATCGGTGACATCGTTTCTTCTCCAAAAAATCGCTTAGTATTGTTGCCGCTAATTCCAAAATCATTGCCGATAAAATCGAGATTTTTAGTAATAATTGGCAAGTCAGCATTGAGAGTAATGTTGTTGACTCAAGTTACTGTATCGCCGTCATTCGATTTTAGATTTTAGATTTTAGATTTTGGATTGACCCACGGATCGAGCCGGGGGTTTGAGGATTTTAGATTTTAGATTTTGGATTGATTCCACGGATCGAGCCGGGGGCTTTTACCACCTTTGAAATTCGCTTGTCATGAGTAATTGTAAAGATAATTGGGTGAATTTTTCTGAACCGCTGCTACCCCTGTATGTTCTGTTGAATTCGCTCTAACAATTGTGCTGCCGATAAGGAAGAAGGCAAAATTTTGGCAGATACTTCTTGCAGCAGAAAGTCGATCGCCTCGGATTCGGAATTTACAGCAGACCGATCGTCCCAGACTAAAATTGGCAGTTTTACTGCCATTTGCCGCAGGTTCGATAGGGCCTGCAACATAGCGGTTGATTCTGAGGGGGCATCTCGCAAGCACAGCAAAACTAAGTCAACGCTTTGATATTGCAACTGCTGCAAAACTTCTGACCAGCAGGGAGCGATCGACCCTCGAAATCCTGCGGTTTGGATGTACTGAATCAAAGCTTGAAGGTTGGGAGTAGAAAACTGGGAATTGGGAACCGGAATCTCGGCTTTTGTCGATCGAGCGCGATTTTCCAATTCTCCCGTCGGGTTCCCCCCAGCAGTGCGGTGCAAATCGGGTAAAGTCGAAATGTCGGCAAATAAAATGCTGGGCTTCCAACTCATGCCAGCAGCGACTTGAATCACTTGCCACAACGCACTGGCCACCAACCCGGTGCCAGAAGTTTCACTGTCCTCGGGACTGCCGGTAGCCAAACAGGGAAATACCGATAATCCTTTGACTTGATTTGCCAGTTGCGTAGTTGTGGGGTCTAAAGTCACCAAGGGGAGAGAACCCAAATTTCGAGACCGACTTAACTGTTCGATAAAAGCTGAGGGGTTTTGCAGTTGACTTGTACTGTCCAAGACGATCGCGTCGGGCCGCCAAATTCGAGCAACGAGTTCTGCTTGGCCGAGGTCGTCTGCTTCTAAAACCCGGCAGTAGTTGGGGTTGAGCAGTAAAGCGGAGCCTTGAGAGGAACTGTTTTGCGGGCTGAGCCACAACACGGTTAAAGAACTCCTCACTTTGGCGGTACTGCCATTACTGTGACCGATCGAGTCGGCCAGCAGCCGCCGCAAAGCGGGTTCTTCCACCGGCAAGCTCAAAAAGCCTTCGGCTCTGTTGACACTGGCCCGTTCTTTTTCGCCTCTGGTGGATGTGACGATCGCCGGAATCGATCGGGTATCTGGATCGCTCTTGAGCAGCGTCAGCACGTCCCAACCGGACAGCAGCGGCAGCAGCGGGTTGAGGAAAATCGCTTCTGGACTGAACCTGCGGGCTTTTTCCAGGGCTTCGGTGCCGGAACGGGCGACTATTACTTGGTAGCCCAAACCCGAGAGGACGTTGGTTAAATCTTCGATATATTTGGGAACTGCTTCGACTATTAATACTAAACGAGAGCGAGAATTGGCGATCGGAATCTGATATTTGGGTTTTAATAATTCTTCCTCGTCGGTTCCAGGTACTGCGGATTCTTCCCTGCTGTTTCCCGGAGGATTTGGGGGCAGCAGCAGGGTAAATTGAGAGCCTTGATTTTCTGAGGAAATAAACGAAACGTCTCCGCCGTGGAGACGGGCGAGGCGTTGAGTCAGTACCAGTCCCAGTCCGGTTCCTTGAAAGCGCCTGGTGAGGGGGCTTTCTAGCTGTTGGAATTTCTGAAAGATCAGGTGCTGTTTGTCGGCGGGGATGCCAATGCCGGTGTCCCAAACTGTGAATGCGATCCAGCCTTCCCAAACATTTACTTTTAATCCGATTTTGCCGCCGAGTTCGGTGAATTTTAAAGCGTTGGAAAGGAGGTTGACGAGCATTTGCCGCAGTCGCAGTTCGTCGGCAATTAAGTGGCTCAACCCTGGTTCTATTTCGAGTGTAAATTCGATTTGGGCGGAGGGTTCTGCGTTTGCTGCGGCGTTTGTTTTGCTCGGCTGGGGAGAGGATTTTTCTTCTTGCTGTTGCAGTTGTTGGGCTTGTTCAAAGGATCTTTTGCAGGTGGCTGCTATTTCTACCGATTCGGGAATTAGTTCTAGCTGCCCGGTTTCCATTCGGGTCAAGTCTAAAATGTCGTTAACTATTGTCATCAAATGCCGCCCGCTTTTATGGATTAGTTTGGCGTAGCGGGTTTGGCGATCGTTAAGTTCTCCGATCAATTTATCTTTGAGGAGGCTGGACAAACCGAGGACGGCCGTGAGCGGGGTTTTTAGTTCGTGGCTGATGCAGGATAAAAATTCGTCTTTGAGTCGGTTGAGGTGGATTAAATCTGCGTTTTTTGCTGCTAGTTCTTTGGCGACTAAATGTTCTTCGGTGACATCTTGTCCCATTACTAAAATTAGCTGCTCAGAGAGCGGTTGTTTGACAAATTGCCAGATCCGTTGTTGGCCTTTTTGTACGGGACACTCGCAAATGTAGGTATCTGGTTTGCCGGCGGTGGGACACCAAGCTGGAGCGGTTAAGGTTGAGGGGGAGGCGGCGGCGTACAGGGGCAGCGGGCAACTGGTGGGTGCGGTTGAATCGCGATCGCCCCTACTTGCTCCTACTAGGCTCATACACTCTTGGGTGATGGGTTCTACCTGCAAGTTCTGGTATTCGGTTGTTAAATGGCTGGGTTTGTGGGGCGAGTGTTTGCCCAAATTTGCTGCTGGTTCTGGAACTGGTTCGGGGCCTGCTCCCAGCAAAATCCGCCACGCTGCGTTTTGGCTGACTATTTGTGCGGTGGGGGTTTGCAATCTCAGGGGCAGGGGCAGTTTTTCGAGGAGTTGGACTAGGGAGTTCAAGTTTTCCGAGGGTTTCAATCCTGCTTCTAGAAAGCGCACTTGAGCGTCTAGGGCGGTGGCGATGGCTGCAGAAACGGGCATTAATTCGATTTCTTTGACTGCTGTTGGCTCTTCTGTGAGGCTGCCGAGCGAGCTGCTGTTGAGTGCGGCGAATTGCAGCAGGCTCAGGCTGTCTAGCATTCCTAAAAATTTACCGCTGGCATCTGTCAGGGCGATCGGGCGGTTTGAGGATCTGCCGGCGGTTTGGTGGTTTGTCAGGGCTGGGTTTTTCAGTGCCTCTGTTTGCAGGTACTGCCAGAATTCGCTAACGCTCAGAGCGGCGGGTAATGCCGTGACTGGTTCGATCGCGATCGGGCTTTCTGACAAAGGTAGCTGCCCGTCGTTTGTTCGATCGGCTCCATAAGCCCAAAGGCTGCGGAGGTAAACTAATCCCAGGGGCTGTAGCTGTTCGTTGACAACTGCGACTCGATCGCAGTTGCACTGGCTGAAAATTGACCGCAGCGATTCTAGTGCCGCCGTCGGTGGGCACAGCGGCACTGGCTCGATAAAGTTTTTGAGACTGGGGCTGGTGGTTGGCATAACAAACCTGAGAGTCTGCTATCTATAGCAGTAATATTTTTGATACCCAATGTAGCTATGAATTTCTGTATCTTATTTGTTTTATATCAGCTCGCTATCTAGCCCGGGCTCTGCATCGAGACCTGCGAGTTCGATGCCTGCACCTGATTTGAGGCGACTAGCAATTATTTTAAGGCTTAAGCTTAATTGCAGAAATCAGGCTCAGGGTGCTTGACACACAAACAAAAGAGTACATTTTGATTATTTATGTGCTACAAGCTTATTGCCTATTTTGCGGTTAAGATTGGTTAAAATAAATGTTGAGATGATTGTGAAAATGTTAAGTTTTTTGTAAAGGAGATATCAACTCTGAGCGATCAAGCACTTTCGGGCAACTTAGCTAGTTCACCTACAGCTTTGCTTCCGCAACTGTCTATTGGTATTTTTGTCCGTTCTGAGAAAATCGCAGGCTCTGCGATCGAGCTTTTGAAGGGCGAACGCTATGCTTTAACGCACATTAAGTCGGCGGTGGAGTTTTTGGGATTCCTGAAGCAAAATTACCACCTCGATTGTTTGGTTTTTGAGGACAATGGGGATCTGCGATCGCTTCTGAGCAAGCTGCAAGAACGATCGCTCTTTTTGCCTGCTGTGATTTTTTCGCCCCAGCCGGGGGAGGATGGATGGCCAGAAGTACCACCTTCAGATTGTTTTGAGGCCGCAGCCATTACCGCCGAGAAGAGAAGAGAGCAAAGTTGTGCTTTTTTTTACCACCCTGCGGAGGTGCAACTGGCAATCGGTCGATCGAGCGAAATAGCTGCCGGTATCGATCGGGCGATCGCACAATTTCTCAAACTTTCAACTCCTGTTCCTGTCAATGACCAATCCGCAAGGGTCGATGCGACGACCCAATTGACTGCTCAAAGTTTGCTAAGCCGACAGCAGCGCCGACTTGCGGAAAAATTACGGGAGCGATTAGGATACTTAGGTGTGTATTATAAAAGAAATTCCCAGATTTTTTTGCGAAATCTGTCAGGGTCAGAGAAGCAAAAGTTTTTGGAGCAACTCAAGTCAAGTTATCGCGAAATCGTTTTGAATTATTTTTCTCAAGATCCTGCCGTAAACAATCAAATAGATGAATTTGTGAATTTGGCTTTTTTTGCTGATGTGGCTGTGACTCAAATTGTGGAAATTCACATGGAATTGATGGACGAGTTCGCCAAACAGCTAAAATTAGAAGGGCGCAGCGAAGAAATATTGCTCGATTACCGCTTGACTCTGATTGACGCGATCGCTCATCTGTGCGAGATGTACAGGCGATCGATTCCGAAAGAGGTATCACAAGGTAAAATGTAGAAGGGATTCCGCAGAAAAGAAGAAGGTAGAAGAGAGAATTTAACAAAGAAGAAAGGAGAAGAGATTCGGCAGCGCGAGCGTGAGGCTGAAATTATTATAAAATAACAAAGAACAGCGGATTCAAGACAAATAACAACTACAACTAACATCTGAAACTAATACTCAACCTTTAAAAAAGTTCATGAGTTCTCTGAAAAAAACCTACGTTCTGAAGCTGTACGTTGCGGGGAATACTCCCAACTCTGTGCGAGCTTTGAAAACCCTAAAGGACATCCTAGAACAAGAATTTCAAGGAGTCTACGCGCTGAAAGTCATCGACGTTCTCAAAAATCCTCAGCTAGCAGAAGAGGACAAAATTTTGGCAACCCCGACGCTGGCCAAAATCCTGCCGCCGCCGGTGCGAAAAATTATTGGCGATTTGTCCGATCGCGAGAAAGTTCTGATAGGATTAGATTTGCTCTATGAAGAACTTCGCGAAGAAGACCTGAATTTATAAGATAATCAGATGACAGTCATTAGTCAGCAGTCAGCAGTCATTAGTTATTGAGCAAAAGTCCAAACTAAAAACTGGGTATAAAGACTCATGAGCTGCGGTTAATGAGTGACAACTAAAGAATACTGAGAGTTGACAAAATCGATATGAATGAACTTAGTCAAACGGTGCAACCAGAAAAATTAATAACGGCAGGAGTTCAAAAAATTCGCACAATGATTGAGGGTTTCGACGACATCAGTCACGGCGGAATGCCGATCGGCAGAACTACCCTAGTCAGCGGCACGTCAGGAACGGGAAAAACTTTATTTGCCGTACAATTTATCTATAACGGAATCACCCATTTTGACGAACCTGGAGTGCTCGTAACTTTTGAAGAATCTCCAACAGATATTATTAAAAATGCTTGCAGTTTCGGTTGGGATTTGGCACAGTTGATCGATGAAGGCAAGCTATTTATTTTGGACGCTTCCCCCGATCCAGAAGGTCAGGATATCGTGGGAAATTTTGATTTATCTGCCTTAATCGAGCGGATTCAGTACGCAATTCGCAAGTACAAAGCCAAGCGCGTTTCTATAGATTCGGTGACGGCCGTATTTCAGCAGTACGATGCTGCATCGGTGGTGCGCCGAGAAATTTTTCGCTTAGTTGCGCGCCTCAAACAAGTAGGAGCAACTACAGTTATGACTACCGAACGGCTGGAAGAATACGGCCCGGTGGCGCGGTTTGGGGTGGAAGAGTTTGTGTCGGATAATGTAGTGATTGTTCGCAACGTTTTGGAAGGGGAACGCCGCCGCCGCACAATGGAAATTTTGAAGTTGCGGGGTACAACTCACATGAAGGGTGAATATCCCTTTACTATGACTAATGACGGAATTAATATTTTCCCCTTGGGGGCGATGCGATTAACTCAAAAGTCTTCTAACGTGCGGGTTTCTTCCGGCGATAAAACTCTCGACGAGATGTGCGGGGGCGGTTTCTTTAAAGACTCGATTATTTTGGCTACGGGTGCGACGGGAACCGGCAAAACGCTGTTGGTGAGCAAGTTCTTGCAGAATGCTTGTATGAACGGGAATCGGGCGCTGCTGTTTGCCTATGAAGAGTCGCGAGCTCAGTTGTTCCGCAATGCTTATTCTTGGGGCATTGATTTTGAGGAAATGGAACAGAAAGGACTGCTGAAGCTGCTGTGTACTTACCCGGAATCTGCGGGTTTGGAAGACCACTTGCAGACTATTAAATCAGAAATTGCTGAGTTCAAACCTTCTCGAATTGCAATAGACTCGCTGTCGGCATTAGCTAGGGGTGTCAGCAATAATGCTTTCAGGCAATTTGTGATCGGAGTAACGGGTTTTGCGAAGCAGGAAGAAATAACCGGCTTTTTCACGAATACAAGCGACCAGTTTATGGGTTCTCATTCGATTACGGACTCGCATATTTCTACGATTACTGACACGATTATCATGCTTCAATATGTAGAGATTCGAGGAGAAATGTCGCGGGCAATTAATGTGTTTAAGATGCGCGGTTCGTGGCACGACAAAGGGATTCGGGAATACACGATTACTGAAAGAGGGCCGCAAATTAAAGATTCGTTCCGCGGTTACGAACGGATTATCAGCGGTTCTCCGACTCGGATTACGGTTAATGAGAAGAGTGAGCTATCGCGGATTCTCCAGGGGGTGCAAGGTGAAGAGGATGAAGATTTTTAAGAGTCAGCAGTCTGTTGGTTAGGGTGTGCACCCCGCACGGAATAGCTGTTTCGGGTGAACACCGCGCACCGAGTAGCTGTGTTTTGAGATCGATCGCCCAAAGTGTCAAACTTCTTAAAAAGATGTCACAACAATTGAGCGATCGCCAACAATAAATCAATTTATTAACTTAAATGATCGCGGAGGGATTTGAATCTCTGTGGCAGCAAGCCAAAGCTTTAATTGCTAAACAAAAGAGCGATCGGTAATAACTCACTCCCGATCGCTATTGTTAAGAACAGGCTTTCCGGCCTGTTGCACAACAACTCAATATTTTGCTTGTGGGGTGGGCTCGCGAGCCCGCACTATTGTTAAGAACAGGCTTTCCGGCCTGTTGCACAACAACTCAATATTTTGCTTGTGGGGTGGGCTTCTAGCCCGCCCTGAAAAGCTGATTAACAATACTAGATGTCAGCAATCAACTACTCGTAAAGCTTCGCATCGTTGTATGGGGGATGTTCGCACGCGATATATAAAGCATTTGTCGGTTCCAGGGCTTCCCCAGTCACCGGATCGATCGGCTTGAGCACAAAGCATAACAGACTGAGCGATCGCCAATCCAAACTTTCTAACTTCCCGCGTTCGTAGCGACTAACAGTAGCATTACTAATACCGACATCTTTTGGTACAGGATCTCCGGCTGTCCGAAACAGAGCGGCCTCGTATTCTTTTGTGACCATTTCTGTTTCAATAATTGACCAGCCCCGAATCTCTCTAGCTGCTTTCAGAAGTTTGCCCAATCTACCGCGTCCCGTATCCGTAAATCGCACAGGGCGCAGTTTTTCCTGATCGACGACAGCCTTAAAGTCAAGAAATCCCGGCATTTTACAGATCCAATTTAACTCTTAAGCTAGCTGTACTTTTGCCTTGCTCAAGGCAGCACACAGGGTTTGAGCATTACACATTTAGAAACATTACTGCAACTTCTCTGCATTCGTGTAGAATGATATGATATAGTAAGATACAAAGACGAACACAAACTACCTCACCCAAGTTCAGGAGTGACTCAGCCATGACAGCACTGTTTCGCCGCATCCAGCCCTCGAAAAAGCTCCGCATCACCGTCAGGTCGATCGCCCAACTGCTCAAAATCAGCCAAAATCAAATTAAGCGAGTCGAATCCTGGGCTTTCGTGGTGTTTGTGCATCGGCGGGACAGAGGGGGACAATTTATCTCGTACCGCAGGCTGGAAGAATGGCAAAATGCGATCGCCCATCATATCCAAACCTGCCCCACCCTGCGAGAACTCTCGCAGCTCAAAACATCCATTCAGTATGACAGCCGGAAATTCAAAAAACAATGCCTCCAAAAAACACTTGACTTTTTAAATCAAATGTGCAGTGAAAGACAAGACGAACTCAATATCTGGGAAAGCTTAAACTGCATTGCTTCCTAGCAGAAATTAGGCAGATTTCCTTGCCAAAAACAGAAGCGAAACATTTGCGAGCAATTGCGAGATCAAATCACCCCAAAAACCACCCGCGAATGCTCCGCCACATCCGTGAAACCAATCACCAAAGCAATTAAGACATTGCCTGAGCGATATAATCAAAATAAGGAGCTGCTTCCTTAGCATCCTCCTGATCGAGCAAAGCCAAAGAAGCTTCCTTCAAACAGCGGATAGCTTCGACCATGCCAGGAACAGGAACGCCCAGAGAATTATACATTTCCCGAACGCCAATCAAACCGATGCTTTCGATCGGCTCCTTGTCACCCGCCAAGATACCGTAAGTAATCAGGCGCAAGTACCAGCCGTAGTCGCGCAGACACAAAGCCCGTTCGCGCTGGCCGTAAGCATTGCCCCCAGGGGAGATAAAATCAGGTCGTTTTTTCCAGAGTTTTTTACTAGCTTCTTCAACAATTTTCCTCTCACTGTCAGACAGCGCAGTAGCAATACGCACCCGCTGTTCTCCGGTTTTAAAGAAATCATTGATACTTTGGAGTTCGCCGGTACTGGGATAACGAAGTTCGTCGTCGGCTTGGAGAATAAATTGGCTAACTACGCTCATAAAAAAAACTCGGTAAGTGGGAAACTCAGTTTCTTCAGGGCTGAGATGGAAACGACGCGGGCGGTTTCAACCGCCGTTAATCTTTCCATTAAACGGGGATTGCTTGATGGGAGTGTAATGAATGTAATGCAGTTTCACTCTTGACCATTACTACCTCAAATTTCGCAACCCGCGATCGCATAACGGTTTTGCTCTTTCGAGCCTCCCTTTCGGGGTGATGTTAGCTTCGACAAAGTTAACGGCCGGTACTATATTTAGGACACTGACTTAACCCAATAAATCTGTTTAATCCTAAATTTCTAGAGCAAGGAACTAGCTTCGTATTCCTTGGTAGGTCTTAAACTCTTACCGTTAACGTAGTACACAAGGTACTTAGTCTGGTCAACTGTGGTTTAAGTCTTAGGCTAGAAGCCCAGTGTCTTTAGACCTGGGTCGTTGACTGTTATTCAAATTTGAGGATAACATTAATAAACATTCCCATCTGTTGGCGACGGGATTCTTGGTTCGCAGACTCGCCTTGCTCCTAACATTTATCAATCCTAGAAGTAGAGGGTAAATCTCCCCAAGCGTTATGCTTGATGTTCAAGCCAGTTTCCTTGTGTTCCAGGGTACTGGGGGAAAATCTCAAAAACTGCGACTGAGAGTTTGGATGTCGGCAGACACTTTGACTGTTTAACGAGTTTTTGCTACATCGCCCCAACAGCCTATCGCACCGACGGGATCGAGGCAACTCGCGGCAAGCTCGACTCCCCGGTTGAAGCTTGGCTTTAGCAGCAAGACGTTCAGCAGCAGGAAGACAGCCTGCAATTGAGCTTGAGTGCGATGGCTTACGCCCCGCTTCGCTACGACTGGCTCTCAGGAAAGAGAGAGCGATATTGCATTACCATATTAAATCCTACCACGACTACTTGTGACCAAATCTAAATTCCCCACCCCAAACTCGACGAAATTGGCAAACCCTTGCCAGCAAGGTCAACTGATTGAGATAGAGATTACCGACTTGACAGACACCGGCGACGGAGTTGGTCGTTTTGGTGAGTTAGTAGTGTTTGTGCCCGATACCGTGACGGGCGATCGAGTCCTTGTCCGCCTCGTGCAAGTCAAATCCACCTATGCTACAGGCAAGCTGGACACACTTCTCGAAACATCCGAACACCGCATCCGAGCTAACTGCATTGTCGCCGACAAGTGCGGCGGCTGTCAGTGGCAGCACGTAGACTATCAATATCAGCTTGCAGCCAAGCAAAATCAAATCATTCAAGCCTTAGAAAGGATTGGCGGATTTAGCAATCTGCAAGTCGATGAAATTTTAACGGGAAAAATCGAGGGATTTCCCCAATTTTTGGGATACCGCAACAAAGCGACTTATCCCGTGGCAATATCTGCGACAGGTCAAGTTCAAGCGGGTTACTATCAAAAAAGCACGCACAAATTAGTCAATCTCAATCAGTGTCCGGTGCAAGATCCGCGCCTCAATCCTTTGTTAAAGGAAGTCAAAGAAGACATCCACTGGCGGGATTGGCCTGTCTACGACGAAAAGAAACATACAGGAGAATTGCGTCACTTGTCCTTGCGAATCGGACGGCGCACCGGCGAGATGCTGCTAACTTTAATAGTTCGGACTGGAGACTTGCCGGGACTCGAAGAGCAAGCATCAGAGTGGCTGAAACAATATCCTCAACTTGCAGGTGTTTGTTTGAATATAAATCCGGCTCAAACTAATGTGATTTTTGGTGCAGAAACTCGCTGCATTGCCGGTCGTTCTTATCTGCGAGAAAGCTTTGCCGGGATGAATTTTCAGCTAAGAGCGGATACTTTTTTTCAGGTAAATACAGAGGCTGCTGAAGCATTGTTAGAGGTGATGGTAGGGGAATTGAATTTGCAGGGCAACGAGGTTTTGGTTGACGCTTACTGCGGAATTGGAACTTTTACTTTACCCCTGGCAAAACAAGTAAAAATAGCGATAGGTTTAGAAGTGCAACCGGCGGCGATCGAACAAGCGAAATTAAATGCTGAGTTAAATGACTTGAGAAATGTCGAGTTTCAGGTGGGAACTGTAGAGAGTTTGCTGCCTTCCTTGGGATTGACACCGGATATTGTGCTGCTAGATCCGCCGAGGAAAGGGTGCGATCGCGCGGTTTTGGAAGCGATCGAGGAAATCAAGCCAAATCGCATTGTTTATGTTAGCTGCAAGCCTGCTACTTTGGCTCGCGACCTGAAGATTTTGTGCGAAAATGGGGATTATAAGTTAGCGCGAGTGCAGCCGGCGGATTTCTTTCCTCAGACTTCTCATGTTGAGTGTGCGGCTTTTTTGGTGAGGTGAATGAAAGGGCGATCGTTGTTTAGTTAAATTCAATCATCAGCATCGGTGAACAGGGCGGATAAATCTCGATAACCACTGACAACTCGAAAGATTTCTACATTTTGTCCGATCGGCATATAGAGGATGAGATAGTTGTCTGTGGAGAGACTGCGAAGCAAGGGTAAAATTTCGTCTCTTTGTCGTCCAATATTGGGAAATTGAGCAATTTTGGCGAATTTAGCGTCAAGATTGCTTAAAAAGCGATCGGCTCGATCGAGTCCCGATCAACTAGCGATGTAGTCTGCAATTTGCTCGATGTCTTGAATTGCGGGTTGGGTGAGGCGAAATTGTGGAGTCATGCTTCTGAGGAAGTGTAACGCGATCGCAAATTAGCTCGAATTTGTGCTATTGCGGTTGCACCGTCTACGACTTCACCGCGTTGGGATGCTTGCTGACCAATCAGTGCGTCTTGTTGGAGTTCTTGCAGTCGTCCTTGATAAATGTCTTGCTGTTGTTCGAGTAGTTGAATGGCTGCAAGGATAACGTCGATCGCGCTGTTGTATTTGCCGCTGGTGAGTTGGCGCTGCACGAGGGCTTCGACTTCAGGTGGCAAAACAATTTGCATGGTGTTTGAGATGAGGAGTGTTGATTCTATTGTAGGCGATCGCCCTAAGCTACCTTGGGGCAAATTTCGATTTTGACAGTCATCCCTACTTGGTTGAGCATTACAATCAGAGTATCAACGGAGAACTGCCCAATTTTACCTTGAGTCAAAGCTTTGATTTCGTCGCTTGACTGTTTGAGATGTTGAGCCGTTTGGTCAATAGTCCAACCGTGATGTTTAATCTGATTTTGCAGGGCTAGCATTAGTTGCGATCGGATTAGTAAGTTATCAGCTTCTTGGGCTGAAAATCCGAGGTCTAGAAAGATATTATCAGCGGCTTGGGTAATGGTATTTTCGCTCATTGTTCAGACTCTCTTAAATTCAAACGATTTTGTAAAAGTTGCTGGTAGCGTTTCTGTCCAACTTCGAGATTTTTCTGAGCTGTCTTCTGGGTTTTTTTCTGGAACGCATGGAGAACGTAAATAGCTTCTTCAAATCTAGCAATATAGAATACCCGATAGGCATCTTCTGTCCGAATCCGAATTTCTTCAACGCCTTTGCCTACGATCGACATGGGTTTAAAATCTGATGGTGGTATGCCTTGCTGGATAGTCCAAAGTGCAAAACCAGCTTCTTTTCGGGCATCTTCAGGAAGAGATTGGATTTCTTCGCGGGCAGCACCAACCCACCGAATCGGTTTGATTGTCATCAGGTTTGTTGAGAATCGAACACTGTAATAATTGTAACATAGGGGATGAAGATTAGGTATTTGTGGTTTGGGTTAGAGCCGATCGCCCTTGAGTTAGATTGGTTTGTTTAGGTGCGATCGCACACTATTGCTCCCCTTCATTCAATTCGCTCAAAACTTTTGCCACTGCTGATGCTTGCTCTGGATACAGACGCGCTAAATATCCACACATTTCATAAGCGGAATCCAAGTAGTAAGCACAGGGAATTAATAGCTTCTTGAAGTTTTGCCTATCGCCTGTTTCAACAAGGAATGCAGCAACTTTTGGAATATATTGATTGCGGTTAATAAGAATTGCTTCTACCGTCTTCACTGTCTGTTCGCCAAATTCTGCCATTGCCTGTATTTGGGCGATCGCTCTTAACGATTCTACGCGCTTTTTTTCATCATCAATTTTGTCTTTAGCCTGAAGAGCAGCATCAAAAGTTTTTAACAGTGCCTCTTTTTCTCCTTTTTTGAACTGCTCCCAGGCTATTCTCGATAGCGCCCTGAATTGAAGCCATCCATCTTCAATTTTGTCTGTAATATTAAGGGCAGTGACAAGCTTTCCGGCTTCTGCATATGCTGCTGCTATTGTGAATAAATCATCATTGCGTTTCTGGCTTTCTTGTGCTAATGCAGCCTCAAGCAGTTCGGCTAAGGTGGCTAAGGCTGCTTCGGTTTCTCCAACAGTTGCTCGTGCCACTGCTATAGTCGTCAAAACATCTACCTTGTTTGACAAAAATAAGAAAAGAGAAACATCTGCATTTTCATAGAATTCATGAGCATTACTGAGGATTCTCTTGAATTTTTCTATTTGTTGTGAATCTTGCCAGATTTGCAAATGCGCTATGGTTTTTAGTGCATCCGCTTGGAACGATGGAATACGGATCTCTTGCATGGTTATAAGAGCGTCGTCAAAGTCTCCTATCATTGCCTGTGCTTGTGCTATTAATGTGAAAGTTTGCGATCGATGGTGTTCTCGGTTATTACTAATTTTTTTGGCAATTTCAAGGGCGCGAGCGCAGATAGATTTCGCCTCTTCTATCTTTTCTGCTTCTACCAATATCCGTGCTATTCTCGCTAATATATTTGCTTTTTCCGCAGTATTATCAATATGTTGTGCAATTTCGCAGGCAATACTGGCAGTAGCTGCTCCTAATTTTTTTTGCGCGTTCTTTACCTGGACTCCGGCTACTTCTATTAAGGCTGAAGACATCAAAAATGAAATTGATATTTCTGGTTCTTTTTTAGCTTGAAGAACGGTAGCAAAAGTAGTTCGTGCTGCTTCAGTTTTCCCATCTGCCACCTGTGCCTCTGCTATTACTGCTAAAGTTTTGGCTCGCGTTGGTGGACTCTCTATTTCTTTAGCTATCTCTGAAGCAGCAGTAAAATTTTGTGCTTTGGCATATCCTTTTGCTATTGCTGATAGGGCTTCTTGCTGTTGGTTTTTATCCTTAATCTTATTTTTTGTTGTAATGGCGGCAGTAAAATCCCCAATCTCTATCAGAGCTTCCACTACTGCTAACAAAGCCTCTCCTTGCTTCTGATTCTTAATTTCTTCAGCAGTTTTACGAAGAGAAACTTCCCCTCTTGTGACGTTTAATCGCATCTCGCCCATCACCTGTTCAGTCAGAGCCAATTGATGGTCAATTTCTTCAACCGTTTCAAGTGCTGCCGTAAAATTTTTTGTTCTTGCTTGTCCTTTTACTATTGCTACTAAAATATCTATTTGTTGGAATTGATCCTCAATTTTTTCAGCGATATTGAGCGCTGCCGTAACATCACCTGCCCAGGCTTGGGCGTTAGCTATAACTACCAAAGTATTTGTTTTATCTGATTCAATCTCAATTTTTTCAGCCGTCTTGAGTGCCGCAGTAAAATCTCCTGACGAGACTTGGGCATGAGCTATTATCCACAGAGATCGTGATTTTGTTAGGGGTTCTTCAATCTGATTTGCGGTTGCAATAGCAGCAGGAAAATCTTTGGCATTTATTTGTACTGAAATAATGCGTTGCAAAGCATCAGCTTTATCCCATTGGCTTTCGATTTCTTGAGCCGTCTCAATTGCATCGTTAAATTCCCTAGCCTCAGCTTGCGCTATTGCTATTTTTTGCAGGGAATCGACTTTACTTTTTTCATCCTCAATACCATGTGCTATTCTTTTCGCTTGAGTAAATGTGACTCGCCCTTTCTCGCTCTGTCCTAGTTTTGTTTGTAACTCCGCTAAGTTTTTTAAGCAATAACAATCTTCAACTTCCAATCGCCCCTCGATTTTTTGAAGGGTGTCGCGAGCTTCCGCAACCATTCCTAATTCTACCTGAATATGTGCTAGAGCAACAATTGCATTTACTCGACGCTGTTCGTTTTCAATCTTGTATGCTGTTTCAATAGATTCAGTTAAGGTAAATCGTGCAGCTTCCCTATACCCCAGTTCTATTTGAGTTTTTGCTATTTTACCAATCAAAAATTCAACCCCACAGTTTGGCAGAAGTTTGTGTGCGATCTCAAGAACATTAGCAAAAGAAGCAGCTACTTCTCCATCCCCTTTTTGAACCTGTTTCTTTGCTATATTTATCAATGCCAACATTTGCTCCAAGTTAGAGCTAATACCCGACACAGTTTTTATGGCAGCAGCAAAGTTACCGCGATCGCTAATATCTCGACACAGAATGTTGCGGTAGACATTCTCCAAAAGGTTTTGCTGCAAAACAGTACAGACATCCTCACTCACGTCAAAAAGATGCGCGAGTAGGTAAGCAGCATACTCGCTTTGCCAATCAATAGCTGGATGAGTGGATAAACGAGGCAATTCCTTCTGTTGCAACCGCTTCAGTGTCTCGCGTGATTCTTTCAATTTGCCTGTATCTTTCAATTCCAAAGCCAGCAATAAATACCACAATACACAGCGCTCAATTTCATACAAATCTGCCAGCTTCCAAGCGCGTTCCAAACTGCCTTTTCGCAGTGCTGCAAGGGGTGAATCTTTCGCCTTCGTCTGCAACAGTCGCCGTGCGTGTACTAGCAGAAACTCTGCCATTTCTCCTGGTTTGTCTTCAATAGCAGCAGCTAATAAGGCTGTCTGAACTGTGTTTAAAGGCAAATCAGCTTGCTCTGGCAAGTGTTCTCGTTGGGCAATACTAAAGTCTTCGTTACGTGCTAAGTCATACAACTTATTCCACTGCTTTATATCCCCTAAATGTTCTGCATAATATCGCAAGGCATAACTACTATAATTTTCCTGCCATTGGCTACAGTATTTTATCAAACCCTGTAAAGCATCTTCAGCATCATCACCTAATTTAGCGGCAAATGTCGTTGCCAATAGTGGGTGAGCAAAAGCGTAAAGCTTGTCTTCGGAAATCCTCATCCAGCGCGTTACTTGCCAACACTGATGCAACTGGCGTAAAGAGCGATCGCGCATTCCCGTAATTGCCTTAACATCTTGTTTTTCAAGTGCGCCTTTCGCTACTGCCAACAGTGCAAAAAACTGCCACCTTTCACAGGGCAAATCTAGTTCTTCTAAGCGCTTTAACTGCTGCTTGACATAGTTCTCAAATCCCTTGGGCGTTTGTGCCAATAGTTGTCGTATATCTTGTTTCTGTTTTGCAGCATGACTCAACTCATCAATTAGATAATTCAGGTAAAGTGGAAAGCCTTGAGTAATTTCATCTAATTGGGTAACGAAATTTGTATCTTCGGCAAATACTGCTAACTCACCGTCACCAGTTTGTTTTAACCAGTCTGCGATCGCACAACGGGGCAAACGATCGAGGTGTATTGGCTCAATATCATTTGTCCAACCAGACAAGTATTCTGGCTTCTCCCCTTCAGAGGCTCTCGCTGAAGCAATGACGAATACATTCGGAGGTAAAGGAGTAGGAAAGGGTGGTGAGAATAGAATATCTGTTTTATCTAATTCATCCAAAGCATCTATGAGAATGACTAATGGCTTTTCTTCCTTTCCAGGCTCTCTTAATATGTTATATAGTGCTTTCCTTAGCTCATCTATTTCGTTAGGTATTTGCTCATAAGATCGTTCATTATATGTATAAATTTGCTGTAGTAAATTCCCATAAGCACTTTTAGCAGAGCGAGTTCGATCGTACCGTTGGCTAAAGAAATGATGAGCAATAAAATAGCCTTGTTCGTGCCGTATTTTCAACCAACTAGCTAACAGTGAAGTTTTACCAAAACCAGCACTAGCAGTCATAAGGAGGACACCACTGGAATTATCAGCTAAAAAATTGTCGAGTTTTTCAATTTCTTTAGAACGTCCTATAAATAGCTGGGTGTGTTCGCTTACTATCAGCTCAACCTTATCGACTACCTCCCGATCGGGCTGTGTTCTTTCTGTGCCAAAGTTTTCCTCTAAAATCTTTTCAACTTTGCGTGCCCTATCGATTTGGAAGTTAGAAACCACTTGAAGGATATCTCGATAATCCCAAATATCTTTTTGTGGGTCAAAATTAAATTTTCTATTAATTATTTTATTGATCTCTGTAGGGGAGTAAGAATTTTGCTTTTCTCTCAAAATATAAATAATTAACTTGTCGTACTTTTCGTATAGCTTGTCTGGATGTTCAATGAACTTCCTCAATGTATCTTTAACTTTTTCAATACCAGGCGTAGCTGTAATTTGAAAAGCTACTCTTGCCGTTTCATCACCTAAATCAATGCTGGGGAAGTTACTCCCTTCTGTAAAATTCAAATTTTTCAGATTGTTATACTCATAAACCTCAGCAATGATAGGTATCATTATACTTTCAGCCACCTTGTTAAGGTCTGTTTGACCCATTGCCGTACAACCTTTTATTTGGGTTACGAAAAGAGACATCAAGTAGTTAATTCTCTTTTGGGATTTCTCAAGATTCATACTCTATATTCAGAAACTGATTTACTTCTGGTTATTATTGTACCTTACAGGGAATCGCCCTTATTTTCCCTGCATTGCGATCGCCTTACAATCATGTCAAATATATTCAATCCTTCCGATCATTTCTTCAGGTGTATAGACTTCATAAATTAAAATCAAACTGCTGTTCGCAAATAAATGCCAGGTGTGACTCATCGCTTTTAGTACGCAACCCCGCATCAACTGTTGTTGTAACATCTATCCCGTAACGACGTAAACCGCGCGCAATATTAGAGTCAATATGTTCGTCTAAATGAAAACGAATTTGCTCACTCACCTCTTATTGCCCTCAATTTTTCTTGTAACGGAGATGGTGGACTATTACGCTTTAATTCTTCCACAATAGCTCGACTTTCAGCAGTGTGACGATCGATTTCTTCTCGACGATCGTAATAATAGGTCATTGCAGCATGAACTGAGGCAAGTGGTAAGTCATACTTGCCGGCAATTTCTTCTATAGAAATTCCCATTTTCAGATACATTTCGGCGATGTGTGCTACAGCAATTCGATGGCCAGCAATGCGTGGCTTACCACCAAGTACCCCAGGCGTAATTTCGATATGTTCTGTGATGACGGATTCCTTAGACATTATAGTTAAAGGCTATTAATTGGTAATCTTTAATCTCTTTAATATTAGCACAAATAGTCACCGTTAAACCAAATTGTAGGGTGCGTTAGACATTAATTATTTCGATTTCAACAGGTTTGAAGGATCTGACGCACCCTACGAACAGTATTTCGATCGCCCTCACCACCAACTAGATAAAAACTAGATCCAGTCCGGCCTGAATCGGGTGGAGTCCAGAAGTATAGAATAGAGGTTGCTGAACCGGCACACCGCCCGATCGCTCGCCCCCAGCAATTTGTTACCCTAAAATTAGAATCTTCCCTCCCTCAACTCCCTCCCATGAACAACGCTTCTCCCCTGATTCAAACCGTGACTCCAGAACGCTGGGCCGGGTTTAGTATGGACTTTATAGGGGCGGGTTACACGGGTTTGTTGGTCAAAAACGGCCGCGCCGTGCGTACCCTGAAATCCGGGCGGCATTTCAGCTTCGCCCTTCCCCTGCTGGAACAGTGTCAAATTGTCATCGTAGACACCAAACTCCGCAATTTGGATGTACAGTCGCACGGAGATTTTTTGTCTAAGGATCGGTTTTTAATTGATGCCACTCTGACTGTTATTTATCAAGTTATAGATCCGAAACGGGTAGCTTTGGAATTGTCCGATCCTCTAGCTGTTTTAGCAAGTGCAGTTAAGGATTGTATGGGATTAGCGATCGGGCAAATACCCCTACAACAGCTTATCAGTCAAGGACGGCTGTTGCTGCGGCAAAATTTGCTCGATCGCGTCCAAGATTTTTATACTCTAGGTTTTAACTTAGAAGACGTGCGAATTGGCGATGTCAGCTTTCCCGAAACAAACGGAGTTATTCGCCAAGTTGAGGGAATGAGTGCCCGACAGGAAGCAGAAAATGCGGCCGCCCTGCAAATGAGAATTGCCGAAGCAGGCCGTCCGATTGTTCCTCAATCTCCCGTACAGCAGTTAAACTTAATTTCAGGTAATTCTCCTGCAAGTCTTCCAGCTTCAGACACAACAGCAGGGTTCGATCGAGATTTACAACAACTGACACAACAACTTGCTCAAAACAGCCTTCCTGCTGGGAGAAATCCTCCCCAACTTGCACCGACGGTACTCGCAAGCAGCGATCGCAAAACAACCGCATATTTAATCTACAAACTTTCTGGAGAGGCGATCGCCCTAACAGCCAATCCCTTTACAATTGGACGCGAACCAACCAACACTTTAGTATTGCAAGATCCGCAAAGTTCGCGCTACCACGCTCAAATCCGCCGGGCCACTGACGAAATTGGCAAACAGCGATATCAGCTTGTCGATAGCGGTAGTTCCAACGGCACTTTTGTCGGTGGGCAGAGGCTGGCTGCTAACGAGCCTTTTTGGTTGCCAAATGGCTGCGAAATTGCGATCGGCGACCAAAAATGGATCTTTCAAGATGCGTGAGGAAACAGGGTTTTTTCCCTTGAACTTAACGGCCTGACCAAAATCCGACTACGGGTATTTGATAATACCGGAGTTGCTTTTTTGTACTTAGATGACTTGTAGGTCGATCGGTGGGAATGGTAGCTGTTAAAATCGGATGCAGACACCCCGACCGCGAGCAACAAAAAGCTATAACTCAGTAAATACAATGGTTTTGAAATAGCAACTGTAGAATTAATGTTTCTTGTGACTGATTTTTGACAATCAAAATGTCAGTAATTGGGGCGATCGACCGCATCGCCAATGTCAAAAAAAACAGGTGTAAACTTATACCAAAAAACTGTTCCTTACAGAACAGTTTTGTTTGTTCAAAATAGAAGCCTTTAACATAAGATACGTTGAATTCCGACGATAAAAATATCAGCAACTCACCCGCTCAATCGCATCCCCATCCCAAAAATATAGGTGTTATTTTATACGAAAAAACAGTTTCTTGCCGAACCGTTTGACAATTGAAAATATAAGTAGGCGAAGCAGACTAATTTAATATTGAGAGAGGCAGATAACTGGAATATAGAACTTGTGCGCCGATCGTGGTAGCGTAAAAATACAAAATTTAGGCAAAATCTGTAGTTGTCTGTATTTTAGGGAGCGATAATTGGCAGATTATGAAAGAGATTAAGGCGCTATTCGAGCAAGGAGTCAAGCGGCTGCATTCTCGGGATTTTGAAGGGGCGATCGCCCTGTTCGATCGAGTGCTGCAACTCGACCCCAACTACACAGACGCCTGGGGCTGCCGCGGCCTGGCCCTCGGACACCTGAAGCATTACCCAGAGTGCATCGAAAACTTCGATCGCGCGATCGACCTCCAACCCTCAAACCGTCAGGCTTTGCTCAACCGAGGCATTGTTTTGGGAGAATGGGGCAAGCACAAAGAAGCCTCGGCCAACTTCGATCGAATGCTGGGCTACTACCCTGACTCCTACGAAGCTTGGGAGGGCAAAGCCAACTCTCTGGCATTCATCAAAAAGTATACAGAAGCTCTCAACTGCTACGAACGCGCTCTGGAATTCAACCCCGATTACTACAAAGCCTTCGCCAATAGAGGCAATGTTCTGATCGAGCTCGGCCGCTTTAAAGCAGCAATTCGCAGCTACGACCAAGCTATCAGCATCCAGCCAGACGATCCAGAGGTGTGGTTCAACCGCGGCTGCGGGTTCATGGCTTGGGAAAAAGCGGAAGCAGCTTTAGACAGTTTCGATCGCGCGATCGCCATCAACTCTAACCATGCGTCATCGTGGGTAAACCGAGGCAATATGCTGGCTAAGTTGGGCAGAGAAAAAGAGTGTTTGGAGGCCTGCGAACGAGCCGTAGAAATCAATCCCAACTGCACCCACGCTTGGAACAACCGCGCCCTAGCACTGCGGCGTTTGGGACGAGTGAAAGAGGCGATCGCATCCTACGACAAATCCCTGGTTTGCGACTCCCAAAACTACGAAGCTTGGGACAACCGGGGCTACGCTTTAGCTAAAATTGGCAAATACAAAGAAGCTCACAAAAGCATCGATAAGTCCCTGGAAGTAAAGCCAGACCACGCCAACGGCATTTACAACAAAGGCTATTGCTATGCTTGGGAAGGTAAAACAACTTTAGCTGTAGATTGCATTGCTAGGGCGATCGAACTCAACCGAGCCAAATATCTCAGCCTAGCTCAAACCGACCCGGACTTAAAGCCTTTGCACAAAAACAAGCGCTTTCAAAAGTTGTTAGGAAAAACGTTTTGTTAGTCAGCAGTCAGCAGTCATTCGATTTTAGATTTTAGATTTTGGATTTTGGATTGATTCCACGGATAAATCCGGGGGCTTGAGGATTTTAGATTTTCGATTTTGGATTGATTCCACGGTTCGATCGCGTGGCGGGTACCACCTTTGAAATTCGCTTGTCAGCAGTCAGCAGTCAGCAGTCATTCGATTTTAGATTTTAGATTTTCGATTTTGGATTGATTCCACGGTTCGATCGCGTGGCGGGTACCACCTTTGAAATTCGCTTGTCA
>NZ_JAUBRJ010000080.1:0-5806 GCF_036701805.1 Microcoleus sp. N3A4 | reverse complement strand
GCAGTCAGCAGTCAGCAGTCAGCAGTCAGCAGTCAGCAGTCAGCAGTCAGGTGAATATGTATTGCCGGGATTTAGTTTAAATTTACCTTGTTACTGAGAGGGGAGAAGGGAAAACTTTTTCTTCTGACAACTGCCAAGTGCCAACTGACAACTGTCCACTGACAACTGTCAACTGTCAACTGTCAACTGTCAACTGTCAACTGTCAACTGTCAACTGTCAACTGACACAGCTTGACAAATCGCCCATCCCCAATTCCCAATACTCCCAAGTAGAATTCTCTTCCCAACCCTAGGGGGGATATCTCCACAAGCGTTTCGAGCGAGAATTTGTCAAGATTAAAAATATAAGTAGAGGACAACCCGATGAACTTTTCTATATCTTCTGTTTACAACTGGTACCGCGACACGCTCCGCAACCCCAAGTACCGCTGGTGGATTATTCTGGGAACCCTGGCATATCTGGTAAGCCCGATCGACATTGCCCCAGACTTTCTCCCCGTCGTCGGACAAATTGACGATGTGGCAATTGCTGTTCTGCTAATTTCCGAAGTATCCCAAATGGCGATCGACTACTTTAAATCCCGCCAAACAGAGACAGCTTCAGCATCCGAAGCCACCGGTGCCCCTTATTCTGAAGCCAAAGGCAGCACCGTTGACGTAGATGCAGTTTCTGTAAAATAATTGCCAAAAATAATCGAACGCTACAACCCCGACTTCTTAAAGAAATCGGGGTTTTTGTTTTTTAAATGGCAACTGCTCCGATCGTGCTCTAAAGCTGGTAATTTTAACTATGGTCAATCTGTGTTAACAACAAATTTTTATAGATGAAGTTTAGCGAAATAGTACAAAAACTTAATTTAGCCACCAGTAGCAGCCTCACAGCGTCGGTTGCTACCGATCCAGAAATTACTGGCCCTGCCCCAGTTGATGAAGCTCGATCGGGCACAATCAGTTATATAGAAGGTGCTAAATTTGCCGTTCATACAGCCACTACAAATGCTTCGGCTTTAATTTTACCGTTAGATGAAAGCCTCCAAGCTCAATGCGACGATCGCAACATTGCTTGGATTGCCGCACCAGATCCGCGATTGCTGTTTGCTGAAACGATCGCCCTTTTCTATCAACCGTTTCGCCCAGCATCCGAAATTCATCCCTCAGCCGTCGTTCACCCCTCAGCAGAAATTGGTGAAAATGTCTGTATCAGTGCCCACACCGTTATTCAAGCAAAAGTCAAAATTGGCAGCAACGTTTGCATTCACCCAAATGTCGTCATTTACCCAGATGTAGAAATAGGCGAAAACACTGTTTTACACGCTAATTGCGTCATTCACGAACGTACTCGCATCGGGGCAAATTGCGTGATTCACAGCGGTGCGGCGATCGGGAGCGAAGGTTTTGGGTTCGTGCCGACAGCCACAGGGTGGGTGAAAATGGAGCAGTCTGGGTGCACTGTATTAGAAGAGAGCGTTGAGGTTGGCTGCAACAGCACGATCGACAGACCCGCTGTCGGAGAAACCCGCATCGGCCAGAATACAAAAATCGACAATTTAGTACACGTAGGTCACGGCTGTCAAGTCGGGAAAAATTGCGCGTTTGCCGCTCACGTTGGCATGGCTGGCGGGGTAAAAATTGGCAACAATGTAATTTTGGCAGGTCAAGTGGGAATTGCTAATCAAGCCAAAATCGGAGATGGGGCGATCGCCACTGCTAAAGCCGGAATTCACAGCGACGTGCCCGCAGGTGCGATCGTGACGGGCATTCCGGCAATTCCCCACAAACTATTTCTCAAAGCCACAGCAGTCTACAACCGCTTGCCCGAAATGTACCAGTCTCTGAGGCAAATTCAGCGCAAGCTCGATCGGTAGTCATTAGTCATTAGTCAGTAGTCATTAGTTAACAGTTAACAGTTAGACTTGTAGGTTGGGTTGAACGAAGTGAACCCTACGCTTCGCTCCGCCCAACGTCCACTAAAATTAGGTGTTGGGTTTCATTCTTCAACCCAACCTACATATATTATAAGCGATAGCCCGGACATAATATGATATGTGGAATAGTATAACTAACCTGCGACTGCTGTCGCCGTCAATACCAGTAATTGTCAAAATAATCTTGTTTTTCTCGACTTGGATTGTTGTGTGGCTTCCCGCAGCGATCGTGCTGGCGATCGCCCTCAAATGGCATCCACCCCAACCCCTGGGAAACAAAAAACTACCTTTACTAGCTTCCCTCTACGTAATTGTCCCCTTTATTTTATGGGCGACAAGTTGGATCGAAAACACATCTTTTACTAACTGGGGTTGGGATTGGCAACCAGCAGTTTTGATGTCATTACTGCGGGGATTAGGATTAGGAATAATCAGCTTAGTAATTTTATTCGGTCTGCAATTAACCGCCGGCTGGATCGAGCTACAAAAAAGCGAAGTTTCCACCGAAACAGGCGAAAAAATAATTAATTTTTGGGCTTTAATTCTTAATCCTGCTAGTCTGCTGACTCTGTTATTAGGACTGTGGATTAGCGCCACAGAAGAGTTAATCTTTCGCGGCTGCTTGCAAACAATCCTCCAGCAAGATTACTCAATGCTAATCGCAGCGGCGATCGCCAGTTTCATTTTTGCGATCGCCCACCTAATTTGGGCCGCCAAAGAAACTCTACCGCAACTGCCCGGATTGTGGCTGATGGGGATGGTTTTAACATTAGCCCGCATCGCCGACAATGACAGTTTGGGATTGGCGATCGGCATTCACGCAGCTTGGATTTGGGGTATAAGTACCTTAGATACAGAAGGCGCAATTAATCCGACAGGCCGCGCGCCGGAATGGATTACAGGAATAGGAGAAAAACCTTTAGCTGGTGCAGCCGGCCTTTTGTTATTGGTAGCAACAGCAGCCGTGCTTTTGGGTTCTTCCGTACTTAGTGTGCCAAACTATTAGTTTAAGTAGTTAAAACCCAATCTAGGTATGAATCGCAGTAAAAAATTGCTCCAAATTAACTAAAGTAAGACCGGAAATCTTTGCTGTGTAAAAATTTAGGCCATTAATTTCAGATAAATGAGCAGCGGTAAGTACGGAAGACCCAGATTTACTCCTCGAAGTCCACCTGCTTCACCCGATCTAAAGGTATATCTAGCGCTTCTGCAATTTGCTCGTCGCTCAAGCCAAACTGCCGTAATTTATCAATTGTTTCAATGTTAGTTTGATTTTTGCTTTCTTCCTGCAAGTCGGGAGTTTTAGGCTGACTTTCATCTGGGGTGGGAGTCGAAGATTCAGGGCAACTGTTGATGTAACCGATACCTATAATGTTTTGTTTGCTTTTATTACCAATTTTATTGCCACTAATATTCAAATTTATATGCCGTTCTAGGACGGATTCAAGATTACTTTTCCTTACTGGTTCGCCAAACACTTCAGATAACATTTGCAAAAGCTCATGACTAGCCTTTTTAACGTGTTGGGAGCTATAACCATAAGTTTCTGCAACATCAGTATATTTTTTACGATTCAGTATTCCCGCGATTATTTTACGCTGCAAGTTATTGAGATGTTTGCCTGTCTTGGCGCAGACAGCATCATCGACAAATTGCAATATCTGAGGACTGTCCATAGGTGGGATGGTGGGATCATTTTAGTTACTATACCAAACTTTCCCCCACTTTTTCCAACTTTTTGCGCCTCGCATCGGATTTTTAGGAAGTTCCCACTTTTCCCCACTTTTTTTCGTTGACATTTTTTGTGCGATCGGTCTAGTATGGAAAAAAATTAGGAGGTGATTTATGGGAAGAGATCGAGTTTGGCCAAGAACTTGGAATACTTACTCTGAATTGCCTGGGTATCAAGTTAAGTTTAACGTTGATACATCATCAGGTCTTGTAATAGGTTTCCTTGTATCACCTGCCAGTGAGTCGCGTCCAGATGACAATCATGTTCATTATTGGTATGATAACCAATCAGAGCAATCTGGCTACCAAATGAAGAGTGGAGGTAGGCATTTTGCTTCGAGTTTTTCTGATTATGTTATCCAGGATATAGGGCAAAAACTGCCTGATCTCTTGATGAAATAGATGGCAGGAGATATATACTGTTTAGATATAGTATGTGGGGGTAAAACCCCTGACAAGTAGTTGGTTTAGGCGTTGACTTTTTCAGAACGGTGAAAGGCATTTATTCAGATGTCTACAAAGGGAAGATAGCAGGGCGTATAACTGTTTACATCTGAGTTTTACTTAACAGCATTACCAATAAATATTAAATACTGAAATCTCATGGCTGATCCACTTGCCTTAGCGAAAATCAAACCTTATGCCGACCTGCGTGGTGCCGACCTAAGTGGTGCCAACCTGAGTGCTACCAACCTGGAAGGTGTCAAGCTGGAAAATGCCAACCTGAGCGGTGCCAACCTGAGTGGCTCCAACCTAAAAAATGCCGACCTGGAAAATGCCAACCTGGAAAATGCCAACCTGGGTAGTGCCAACCTGTATCATGCCAAGCTCAAAAATGCCAACCTAAAAAATGCCGACCTGGACAGTGCCAACCTAAAAAATGCCAACCTGTACGGTGTCAGCCTGGAAGATGCTAATCTGAGTGGTGCGAACCTGAGTGAGGCCACCCTGCATTTTGCTGACATGATTGATGCGAACCTGAGTGGTGCCAACCTGTGCGGTGCCAACCTGTACGGTGCCAACCTGCGTTGTACCGACCTGCGTGGTGCCGACCTGCGTGATGCTAAGCTGCAAGGTACCGACCTGGGTTTTGCCGACCTGCGTGGTGCTAATCTGAAAGATGTCAACCTGGAATATGCCAACCTGGAAGATGCCAAAAGGTAGGGTTTGGGCATGGGTTTCGCGATCGCATGATTCGGGACTACTTCCTGTTTACGTCTGCCTTGGCGATTGCTATAAATTAATGGTGTAGTTGTAAGTGCTTCAAGCTCTTGAATGTGTGACTAATGTTCAAAGCTCGCCCTAACCAGAAAACCCAAGTGCGATCGCCCGCAACTACCAAATCGTTTCAACGTAAGGAATATCATACCGCCGCTCGATCGCCTGGATGATGCAACTATCAGTCAAACAACCGGACTCACTATTGAGGATGTGCGGAATTTGCGATCGGCTCGAAATTAGAGCCAAGTTATCCACCTGCTTTCAGCCACCCAAAAACCTGCTCCACTGTCAAATCTAATGTTAAAAAACTTGGCACGGGCAAGCGATCTTGTCCCGTTAACTCAACTGGTTCTCGTCCGGGAATAAATGCTAAAATAAACCGTTCCTCTGGATCGATTAACCATCCGAGCTGAGTCCCGTATTTCAAACAGTGTAAAATATTACTAATCACCTTAGTTGCTTTCAGGTCTGGGGATAAAATTTCTAATGTCCAGTCGGGATAAATTTCAAAGGAATTCGGAACTTCGCCATCCGCTTCAAAAGTGATTCTATCCCAAGTAAATACTGTAGCATCAGGTACAATAGAACGCCCGCCAAAAGTACAGCGCAATTCGGGAAAAGCAAGAGCAATTCGTTCTGTTTCCCCAACTAGATTAACAGCGTTGCAAAACTTGAGTTGCAAACGAGAATGTTTGCCTTGAGGCATAATCTTTTGGTGAATGCGTCCGTTAATAAATTCACTTGCAGGTTGAGTTTCCGGTAGTTTGAGGAAAGCTTCGAGAGTGAGAGAAATGGGAAGTGCTGCTGTCATCGCTTTGAATTCGGTGTCATTGCCACTCTGCCATAATTTTATCATATAGCCCTCGCGGGAGTTTGGAAACCCAGTCGCTTTAGCGCTGGGAGGAAAAACGACACGGGATACTTTAGTA
>NZ_JAUBRJ010000079.1:0-37488 GCF_036701805.1 Microcoleus sp. N3A4 | reverse complement strand
AAGCGAAGCAGCCGGCTGATGTCGATGATGGCGAGGGAATCGTTCGTCCGATAGCCAGCAAGAGCGCGATCGCCTTGCACTTAAGATTCCCCATTCATAAGGGTGCATCGTTTTTGTTTCTGCACGTAAAAGTCAGGTTTGTACGGACAAAAACATTGCTTGCTACCGATTGAGAACAGCCATAACCAGCCTCAACAGGTCAAGACACGAACAGCACAAAAAAGCAGTAATTTGACCGAAAAAGTCAGGCATTTGCAGGATATTTTTAGGTAAATGCAGGTAAAGTGCACCCCCTGCAAATACCTGCTTTCCGCCTGACTTTATACTGCACTTGCCTGACTTTATACTGCACTTGCCTGACTTTAGCTGACGCAACAATTAGCTAATTTTTTAGCGTTTTTAACAACAAGTGAATTGATTTAATAGTCAAGTTTCGGTATGGTAAGTTGAATTAAAAATCAAATTTGCGAAGTGCCAGAAAATCGGCAGTGCAGCAGCCGTTATGTCAGCCTTGGCAGTTGCATAAATTGCTGTTGTCGGACTCGCGCTTTGCAATCGGCTAAACAGTTGTTGTCCGAGCGAGTTTGAAAGTCGGGTAAGCACTATGCTCAATATTGATGAGGGTGCATTATTTTTATGTCTGCACGCATTAGTCATGGTTTGTGATCACAAAAACATTGCTTGCTACCAAAACTAAACAGCCTTAACCAGCCTCAACAAGCAAAGGCAATCCCTGCACAAAAAAGCAGTAATTTGGCAGGAAATTGCAGGCATTTGCGGGATATTTTCGTGTAAATACAGGTTGAGTGCGGCCCCTGCAAATACCTATATGTCACTGATTTTGTACAGCTTTCCGACTGAACTTATACTGCACTTGCCTGACTTTTGGGCACACCAAAATTAGCTATTTTTTTTGGTGGCGGCTTCGATCTGCGGTGCGGGGAGTTTGGCAAAGTATTTTGGGCAACGTGTGACCAACTCCCGAAAATCTAGGAAGTGCCGATCACCCACAATCCCCACTAATTCCGCCTCCTTAAATTCCCCAGCGTCGATCGCGCTCTGCAAGTCGCAATCAATGGCCGCCGCTACTCCCGGAGACTGCCAGCCAGTAGCCTCTAGAATCCGTCGGGCAAAACTCTGGACAATTGGCGGCGGTGCGAGTAGTTCGCGATATTCGGTTTGCAGGCGATGGCGTTAGGGCTTGCCAGATGGCGGCGCGATCTGCGTGTCCGTTTTCGCAAACTTCCGTAACAACTGCTGCGATATGGCGGGCCGTGGTGCGATCGGCTTCGGCTATTGCCGATCGGATGAACTCGACACATTCGGCGTGGGCATCTTGGGTGATCGAGGACGGGGAGGGCGATCGAGATTGTTGCGTAGTTTCTAACATGGTGCCTCTCCCTCTGCCTTCAATTGCATCAGGACGGGCGCGTGTGAGATTTTCGGAACCGCAACTGTAATCACTTGCAGGTTGTGCGATATTTTGTCGAGCTTGATTTTATAATCCGTCTCTCTGCTGCCGTAGCCAACGTAAACTACTTCTCCCCTCTGCCCGTGGTGTAGGTTGCCGACTTCGGTTATAACCACGCGGTCGCCCTCTGTGAACTCTTTGTGGTGTTTGATGATTGACTCTGGCGGTGCGATCAGCGTTGGTTCCGGTTGTGGTTCCGGTGGCACGATCGGTGACGGATGCGGTGACGGATGCGGTGACGGGTCAGGATTGACTACTGGTAAGGGTTCCGGCGATGGTGACGGATTAAGCCCTATATCATCTCCTGCATTAGTGATTTCATCTTCACTAATCCCTTTTGGAGCTTCCTTGATTTCTGTTGTTGTATTATCAATATTTTTTTCCACCTGAGTATAGGAGGAATCCGTCACCATCGCTGTAATCGGCTCTGGGTATGTGTTCCGACCCGTCACCGAATCCGTCACCGACCCGTCACCGAATCCGTCACCAGCTTTGCAGCGCAATTGCAATTCGTAATCGTAGGTCGGGAGATGTTCGTCTGCTTTAGTGCGAAGTCGCAGCCCTTTGATGATTTTGCCTATCTTGGTATGCGCTTTTTCTATCTGCCATCCGAGGATTGTGCTGGCGCATTCAATTAGATTGGGGCTGAAGTTCTTTACTGCCTGCGGTTTGTGGCCCTGATCAGAGCAATATTGGTGATAAACCTGGTACAGTGTGCCCTCGGCGCTGGGGGAGTCGCCGACTGATACTTGCCCAAGTGGATCGAAAATTAGTTTGTCATTTAGGAATCCCGCGATCGAATCTTCCCGAATCTTGCTCTCCCAGAATTGGGCCCCAATCTCAGGAATGTCCATCACGCCGCGCAAGGTATTGGCTACCCAAGCATCATCTAGAGAAAGCAGGTAATTTGTGAAGGCCGGCAGTTCTGGCTCAAAATCATTATCAAGATTGCGGCGGGCATTGCGACCTACCGCCGCATTAAAGGGTACAGCGATTGTGCGGCGTGACATACCGCTAGAATTATCAGCTCCAAAGATCGGGAAATTTGAGGCAACAACTACCATGCCCTCAAACTTGAACTTAAAGGGCTTTTTGCCTTTCTCTTCGGCCCGTAGCCAGTCGCCGCCGGTCAACTGTTTGAACTTGCCCAACGATCGAGTTCCCTTGTCTTCGTCTGGGAATATTAGCAACCGCTTACCGTAAGCTTGGGCCGCTTCAAAGCGATTACTACACCAATCATCCAGTGTGGAGCTGTGGGTATTTTCGATGCCGATTAACGATATTAGCAGGCGACAAAATGTACCTTTCCCACTGCCACCAATGCCGATAAGATGAAGAAATTTTTGGATATCAGCACGACCCTTAAGAGTAGCAGCGGCGTAGGCTAGCAGGAGATTCTTGATATGCAGATTGCCTCCCGTAGCAGTATCAAGCCATTGAGAAATATTCCCCCAGTCAGTCGCGACGATCGAGTGCGGTCGTGGCAGTGCCCAGGTGAATTTGTACCCCGGTGAGTGTGGGTGTAGTTTACTCGTAGCTATTTCTAGAGCTCCATTCTGAAAGGGGAGTAATCCAGTTTTGGGCTGCCATTTTCGCTCTATCAGCTTGCAGCGCAAGAATCGCACCGTGGCCCCAATATAGCTAGGGGGGATATTAATAATCCCTTTAGATTCAATGATTTGATAGACGATCGACTCGATAAATTCATCAGTCTCCGGGCTCCAGATACCCGGTGCATCGGCTTCGTATCGATACCAGCAAAGCACTTCATTATTGAAAGCAAGCTTATCCCGATAATCTTCTGTAATCTGCCGCGCCATTGCATCCGAGCTAGGGATTTTGCTTTTTTTCTCCCCCTTGGCGTCACTCTCTTTTTCATCAAATAGCTTGGCTTTGGTAAGGATTGCTCGGAATTCCTCAATACCTTTATGCTGAATAAAATCATCCATACCTTTTGTATTTTTCACCTCGCCTCCCTCGATCGCTGAGGCAGCATCCCAGCACCCAGTTATCGATCGAACCGGCACATCGAATTTAGCCAATTGCTTAGCCAGTTTCCGCTCAGCCGCGCAGATATCGGAATTGGTAGCGGCATCAGCATCAAAGGCAATGATAAAGCCAAAGCCAGCCTCTGCAAGTTTCCTCAGCGCCGGCACCAAATGCCGCAGACTTTCGCGATCGCGGGCTTTACCTGTGAGGCCTTGCTCTACTCCCAGCAAGGAAATTGTAGGCAGGCCATTTGAACACCCGGCAATGGCCTTAAATACTCCCTCGGTAAGCAAGATGTAGGGTACATCATTTATATAAAAAGCTTCTCGCTTTAGGGCTTCAATCTCCCAGTAGAGCGGATTGTCAGGGGATGGGGGTAGGAGAGCGTCAAATTCTCCGACGGGGGAAAGGTATTTTAGCGGTTTCTTTTTCCCCGGTCTTGTTTCCGCAATGTCTGGTCGGAATTGCACTTGCCCATTTTGTCCTATAAATAGGATGCCCGCCGATTTTACTGGGTATCCCAAGTAATGTGAAGCTTGGGCGATGCTGACACTGACACAGCAGTCGCGGGCCCAGGGGTTGAGTAAGCCTCTGCCTGCAATGTGGGCTTCGTGTTCGGGGGTTAGGTATTTTTCGCTGATGCTGCACAGCGTCCCTAATCCTTCTAAATCCGGCGTGGGTTGTGCCACCACTACAGCACCCCGATCGATGTCGGCTTCGATGTGGGCTTGATGTTCCGGTGTAGGTTGCGCGGTATCAAGTTCCTGGCTTTCTTGTGCAGATTGTGTGGTGTACATTACGCCGCACCTCCGATCGCTTCAAAGGTTGCCCCAAACAATCCCCGGTTATATTGCGTATTTACCGGAGTTTGTGGCAGAATTGAGATGTAACAAAGCTTCGCAGGCTTTTTGACTCTATAGGTAGCGCTAAAACTCAGAATTTGCTCGATCGTACCGCTACAGATGGCGGGGACGCTGCTACAGACAGCGGGGATGCCGTTGCGAACCTCAAAAACAGCCCAAAAATAAGGCTTTATTCTTTCTTCTATTTGTGTCATCATGAGGGTAGGCAATCTTAAGAAGATGCCGATTAGTAAAAGGAGCTAACTTTTGTAGGCGAAATCTTCCCGGACTTGCTACAAAAGTTAAGTTTATAGAAATACAAAGATCGCTGGAAAGCTCAGGCTGCCAGCGATTCTTCGTTGGATGGTGCAATTTTATGAGCTTGTGTGCGAAAGTGTTTGAGATAGGTTGTCAGAGCTTCTCTGATAAATTCTGATCTATTTACCCGGTTTTCGTAGCAAATCGTGTCTATTTCGGTCAGCATTTCGGCGCTGAGGCTGCACGTCATTCTGGGATAGATTTTTTGGTTTTCGTTTGACATACGAGCTTAAGAAAAGAGCGTTATCTCTTCAAATCTTACAATATAAAACCCTATTGCGATCGCACATCTCAAACTAATTTCCAAAACATTTTGAGATATTAGCTCTAACTAGGGGAGTAGGTGTCTAGTGCCAAAATTAATAAAAGCTCTACATCCCAAACGCTGAAAAGTTTTTCGGTTGACAGACTCAGCGTTTAGAGGCTGTCTGGTAAATGTTTAGTGGCAGTGCATTCGATCGAGCAAACTTCTTACAACATTACAGAATTACTGTAAAAGTTGCAGTAATTTGCTTGCTCCTGACAAGTACTGATACCCCTTAACACCCCGTGACCGCTTATGACCGATTTGTTAAGAAAACTAATTTACGAGTCGCGTACTCGCGAACTATTTTTCAAGTTTTCCTAGAGTTTTCTAAGGTTTCTTAGAATCGGCGTTTGATTTTCTTTGCCGCACCCCTAGACTTTCTTGCGAGTGCGGGTTTTTGTTGCGAGTGCGGGTTTTGGTTCGGGCTGGGAGAACCTTGAGAGCAACTCAACCAGACTCATCGCCCGCCGCCGGAATGCCCCATCGTTCTAGCTCAACCCGTTTGCAGGCATCCCGGCCCGAAAAATCACCTCGGCAGTCAACCTCAACTCTGGGAAAGCCAGCGACTCAACCCGATCGTCCCCCCTCAACTGTTTGACCTGGTACTCCCCATCTACCAACTGGCAAACCGAAAGTGTGGGTTGTTTGGGATGACCGATGAACTTGCGACCGCCCAAACCGAGATAGTCCACAATCCAGTATTCGGGAATGCCCATCTCTTCATACTCGGAAGCTTTGAGAAAATAATCATCCCGCCAATTCGTGCTGACGACCTCTACAGCCAGTCGTACCGAAGAGCCCATCGTGATAACAGATTCCTTTTTCCAGTGTGGCTCGTTGATGACCGCAGTTCGGTCTAGGACTATTACGTCTGGCTGATAACCTGCCCGATCGCGGACGGGTTTAAGTAGGCAATGACCAGGGATGGAGTAAGGTAATTCGCGACGTTCAATTTCACCTGCTACTTTGATGGTGATAAAGCTTGTAACGTCTGAATGATCTCCTGTAGGATTAGGCATTTCGACAATAACTCCGTTGTGTAGTTCGTAGTGGCGGACAGAGTTCTCTGGATACCAGGCAACAAACTCATCAAATGTGACTGTTTTGGTTTGGGTTTGGATCATGGTTGTCTGTTTCCTTTGCTAGACATTTGCTAGATATTTGTTAGATATTTGCTAGACATTTGCTAGATATTTGTTAGACATTTGCTAGATATTTGTTAGACATTTGCTAGATATTTGTTAGACATTTGTTAGACATTAACTAGCACCTTTACTGGCCTTACCCCGCTTAGCTGTTGCTGCTGTTGCTGGCTTTGCTGCGGTTGGCTCCGGTTCTGTGGGCTCCGGTTCTGTGGCTGGCTGCGGGTCGGCGGAACCAGTTTCGGTTAGCGCCTTAGAGATTCTTTGGGGTGCTGGTAGGTCTACAGCATTTTTCGTCAGCCATTCTTCAATAAGTGCGGCGGTAACATCCGACATATTCAGCCCATTAAGAAAGCAAGCTGTTTTGAATTTGTCTTTTAATTCGGGCAACAGATAGACCCGAATTGACATCTCTCCTTTAGCCACATTACCCCTTTTGCTGATGGACATATCCACCAGTTTATTTGAGCAACAAGGCATTAAGGCATAAAGCCATCAATTTATTGGAGTAACAAGAGACAAAAAGCATTAGTTGACTAATGCACTGATGCACTGATATACTAACACACATATCGATAGAAATCGTTTTTATCGATAAATGCCAATTTTAAAACAGACTGAAATATGGAACCCGAAAACCTTGCTGTGATTGATGTAGAGTCTGAGTCAATCGATAGCCCTGAGCCAGAGGATGAGGAAACCTGGTACTCTGCGGTGCAAATTCAAGGGCTGCTGAAACTGAGCAAAGCCGGATTGCAGCAATCGATTTCCAAGCTTCAGAGCATCTACGGGCTGGATATTGCAACCCTTCGCCGTGGCGCTGCGCGGGCAACCCAATACTCTGAGCTTGCCCTGAAAGCTTGCAAACTACTGAATGCTGGAAAACTCAGCGAACTGCGGAAACTGGTAGAGGCCGCACCGACCGCGCCCGGAGCCTCGCATCCCGGAACCCTGACAATCTCGGAATACACGCCAGCGCTCGATCGGCGAATTGCCGAATTGAACCAAAATGCGACTTCTACTTCGGCATCTCTGAACCAAAACGTGATGCAACTTCTGGCACAAATCGCAACCGAAAACCAAGCGGTCCAACAGCGCGATGCTGACTTGGACACAGCCGAAATCAACGCGGCTCAAAACCGTGGGGCCACGCGTGCTCTGGCCGTTTTTCAAGCCGAACAGAAAGCCCAAGCAGAAGTCTTAGCCCAGCTACGGGCGATGAAACTGGGGGCGGAATCATGAGCTTCTACAAAGTTCAAGTCAAGCGCGAGTACAACGCACCGCGAGTGTTCAATGTAGTTGCCAACAAATCTCAGGACGCTGTTGTAGTGGCAGCTCAGAGCCTGAGAGAAGAAGGCATTACAGACGCGAAAGGCATTGAAATACTCGGTCAAATCAACAGTTTGAGGGATTAAAAATGGTACGAATTATTAACGGTGTAGTTTTTGAAGACGGCAAACCTGGAAAACGGGTTATCAATACCAATGGCGGTAATTACGTCGAAACAATTAAGGGTGATTTCATTGCTGGCACGGTCATCAACCATAAGTCTTCACCAACGCCGGAACGCAAGGATTTGTCTAAGGATGGCGAGGCAATTGACGTTAAGGCTGAGGAAGTTTAACCAGTGAAAACAAAAAAAGCTAGCGAAATTAAGGAAGGCGATGTGGTTAATTTCTGGCCAGGTTTTGCGCCAAACCAAACAGTTTCAAGGGTGGCAGAAATTAATGACCGTAAGACACAAGCAGAATTTGTTCTGATTGAAGTAGACGGCAAAACAAATGACGGCTTGAAGTGGCCACCAAACACAGAAATTCATGTAAGCGAACAGGAGGCTTAGTAATGCTTAACGATGATGACAAAGACTTCGATAAAAACGTGACACGGCTGATGATTGGCGGTGCGTTATTGACCAATGCTCTTGTCTTTGCAGTTGGCTTTGACACAGGCTATCAATCTGGCGCAAAACGAGTCCCGGAACCGACAATTATTCACGGAAACGTCACGATTAACAACAGCATTAATCTGAATTCAGATGATGCTGGAAGCGTTTCTAAATAGGAGGGATTGATCAATGACCAAAGTTTTTGAAATTACGCCTGAATCCAATCCAGAAATCTGGGCTCAGTTGCAGCCGCCTGTTACCGATGAGCCAGAGCGTCCGTGCATCAACTGCGATAACCTCGGATTCCCGGAGTGCCAATTTACGGCTGTTGGACTGGATTTGGCAACGGCTCACGAACTTTCGGAAACCTGGCGACGCGGGGAGTTGTTGCCCGTTATTGGTCATCCGGCGGGCGATCGAGTATCTGACAAGCTCAACCAAATGACAAATCAAAGCCAGCCGATCGCCCTAGAGAAGTAATCGGCCGGCCACACAATCCTCCCTCCCTTAACAAAAAGGGGGGGACTCATCTAAGGAGATTTTACTATGGATTTTGGACGCGACAACAGCAGCGTAGCAATAAGGAACCCAGCAGCCGGACACAGCCCGTACATTGATGAAAAAGCGGGAGACTGGGCAGACACAGAGGCTGACATTCTTTCATACTTGAGCGATGTCACGAAGTTGGAGGCGATGGCAGATAAAGCAGCCAACGCCGAACAGCTTGCCTTAGTTTTAGAACCCTTCCTTGATAACGCTGAAACCTATCTGGAGGCGTTGGGGAAAATTGCCGACGGACAAGTTACTTGGACAGAAATTAGGAAGAAATTCGGCTCTAAAGTTGGGAATGCAATTGCGAAAATCCGCAAACTCAATGCAGAATTCGGCTCGGAGATGGAGCAACTAGACGCTAAAGACCGTGCAGCGATGCTGAAGATTGAAACCAAGCGTCAGCACGGACTAGCCGAGATTGCTTCCGAGCTCACAGGGGATTTACAGGCCGAGCTTTGGCGACATGAAAACAAGATGGAAGCCATCGCAAATCGGGGTGAGGTCGCAGAGAAACGTCAAACCATCCAAGAATCGCTCCGAGAACGCCGACAGAAGCTGCTCAGTCGCGCAACAGTCGGCTCGGATAAAGGGATTCAGGAGAAAGTGCCAGTGACTATTGGATCTGCCAGCAACAACAGCGCCAGCGTGTCGGCAACTGGTTCGCCTAGAGGATTTGGGGGCTGGTTTGCGAACGTAATGAATTTCAACAACCGTTAAGCAAGAGGGGACTTATGCACGAATTTATCGGGGCCAGTCCCCTTTCCTTTTCGGGAGGGGGACAGCACCAGCACCAACAACAACAGCAATATCAAGTTACAGCAGCACCAACAATTGACCAACCGCAGCCGGAGGAAACTAACGCCGAGCGCCAGTATCGGGACGCTGCCAATCTGTGTGAAGTCGTCGCACCCGTAGCTATCGGTTCAGCAGTGGTTTTTGCATTCCATCTGATGCAAGTCGCAGGCGGTTCGATAGTGCCAATAGGGGTTTATCAGGTTTATCTATTAGCCAAGATTACCGGGCAATCTAAGCACCGCTTGGCTACTGCAATTGTTGGCGGTGGCGTGACGCTTGGCATGATTGCCAGCCTTGCCGAACCGTTATCTGAAGGGCAGCAAGTAGGGGACGCAGAACCACGCTTGGAGATAGGCATCAAAGAAATTCAGACGGTTAAAAAACCTGTTTCAAGTAACTTTGATTACTTGCCTTCAATTGGGCTTGTCATTATCGTTTTCTGCCTAATGTTCAAAGCCAAAGGAGGGAGCAAGTAATGACACCATTAACCGAAAAACACGCTCAATTACTTAAGTCAAACCGCGCACTGCTTCTGACCTTTGAAAGACTCCCGATTGCTGGCAAACTGTCAGCAGTTGCCTTGGCGCTTGTGATTGGGGTGGGTAGCGGAATAACGGCGTTAACAGGAACAGCCAGCAATCGGATACAACTCTGCATCCGCAATAAACAAGCCTTGCAATGCGCCGACAAGGGAGGCAAACCCTACATCATGACCGAGTACCACGCAGAGAAGTGGAAGGCTAATCCCAACGTGGTTTTCCACAAAAAAATACCCGCTACAAATCCACATAAAGCGCTGTGGATGGCGCTTTGTGGATGCAGTTTTTGGGCTGCGGGTGCTGGATTCAGAAGCTTGCAAAACTCCGAGCGTCAGCTTGCAAACTATGAGATTCTTGCAGAGAAACGCGACCTAGCAAAAGGGCAACTGAATGCTCGTACTGAGCTGCTGGAAGATTACCGGGCAATGAGGATTAAGGAAGTGCAGGCCGAGGGCGATGTGGAAGCTGTCGCGAACGACTGTGCCGTGGTTCTCAGGCAGTGTGAAGTTTTGGGTGAAGCCGATATCCGCATTGCTCAAATGGAAGCTGAGGAAGCAGTTTTTGAGGCAGAAACTGCGGGTTTACCAGAGGATAAAAAGCAAGAATATATCGACTTTTTGCGGAATCAAAAAAATCCCTTTCAACTTCGGCTGACTGGGACGCAAACATTCGACGGCATCAATAACCCTGGTGACAAAGTTGAATCTGATTCAGCGCCAGCCATCCAGTCAAACTCCAACATTGAGATAGCTCATCAAATAGCAGCCAAAACCTTAAATTCTTTGGTGGCAATAAACAGTTCGATTTTCCTAGCAGCCCCTACTCGCTGCGGGAAAACTCGCACTCTGCGTAAGTGGCTAAAGGATTTAACAACCCGATTCCCAGAGGCAGAGATTTACGTCATCGCCCAGAAATACGAAGATTTTCCCGGCGTTCCGAGAAATCGAATCATGATATTTGACCCGCTACTTCCAGACGAGTCGATGAAGTTTCTGGATGAGGTTTACGAGAAGTTGCAGCGTCGGAAATCTAAGCCAGCAACCGAGGAAACCTACCGCAACCGACCAATTAAAATAATCCTTGAAGATTGGTTCGCCACTTACCAGTGCTTAGTGCAGAAACGAAACGCGCAACTGTGGGAAGAGAAGGCTTCCAAACTGGGAAGTATAGCGACCGTAGGGGGTCAGTATAATGTCGGCTACTTCATCTGTACGCAGACTTTCAACATCGCATCTAGTGGGGTTGCGGACAGCAATATTCGCCTTAATTTAGCCTTGCTAGCTCAAGGTTTAGTACGCACTACGAGCAACGGTGAGGAACAAGGGTCTTATGGCGTAATCGAGCAAATGTTAAACAACTCAAACGTCATTGCCAGTAAGGAAACACGGGATAGACTAACAGCGGAATTGAGCCTATTAATCCCGGCTTCTATGGCTGAGCAAACGCCGATTGTTCTCTCCACGATTGGGAATCCCGTATTAGGTTTAATGCCACAAATTGAAGTGAACACCTCATGGATTGATGGCGGTTCCGAGGCTCCAGATAACATCTTTGATAGTTCATCGGAGACGGGTAACAGCGTCCAAAAAAAACAGCTTTCTGACGCTGAATACTGGGAGCGTATTTACAATTTGGAGTTCAATTTGGGGGATAAAAAGCAGTCCGATAGTCCGACGGAAGATGGCACATCATCGGATAGTGAGTCCGATAACGAGATTGAGTCCGATGAGCCAGAACCGTTGCCAGACAAGCTGTCCGGCTTTGTGTGGACAGTCCGAGCCGTCAGTCAGATGTTCCCTAATGTGGCTCCTGAGCGTTTATTTTCCTCGGTATCGGACGCTGCTCTGTCAGGTGCAAATATACGCCACATTATTAAGTCAGTTTTAAAGTGTGGTGAGAAATACGACCATCCAACACGCAGCTATACAAGGCACGGAAAAAGCCTCTTAAAGTGGTTAATTGAGAACTACGATAATGGCGAGATTGCACAGTTGCCAAAGATTCAAGAATTTCTCAGGAGTAGCACCGATGCTCAGTAAGTTAATCCGCGTTATTCCCGACTTTATTCTCAACCCCATCTACGACGCAATTTTGGCAGAGTTTGTAAGACGTGGAAATATTATCTTCTCTGATGACTTAAACAACCATGACTACAACTGAAGGAGAACGAAACAATGCCAACTATCAAGCAGTACGAGCATTCCGGCAATCCACCAATTCCTGATGAATTAGCTACCTGCATCGCCTTCTTGCAAGCTGCAAAACTCAGAGCCGAAGCGCACATCTGCAACCCATTTACCGATACGTCGTGGCTGGAGGAACCCGAACAGAAATTGATAGACACGGCCAGCGTTTCCATTGATGTAGCTGTGCAGAATTTAGAAGCGTTAAGGGAGGCTCTGAGAAGGGATAAAGATGAAGATGAGTAAACCCACCAGCACCTTCCTAATCTCTGTCCGTCCGACTTGGGCTTCTGCCTTTTTCCTTGACCGCGACCGAAAACAATCGAACTCAGGAAAGGCAACGAAAGGAGCATCCCTAAAACCTGGTGATAATATTGCAATTTACGCCACGATGCCAGTTGCTGAACAGAATCGGAATTGTTCGGGTTCTGAAGCGTGAATTATTGTCGATCGATCGACTGTGGCAGACATCGGATCAAGGGCAACTGGCAAGGGTATCGCGCCAACAGTTTGATGCTTACTATGCCAACCAGGAATCGGGTGTTGGTGTTTGGGTAGGTGCCGCCGAACTCTTTCCCAGTCCGATCGAACTTTGCCGACTTCGCCAGAACTGGGGGCGGCGCTGGCAGCCACCGCAGCAGATTCAACAATTAACCGACGATCGGATGGCCGCACGCTCACATCGATCGCTGAACATCGACAACCTAACCGAGCGCTACGCTGTTAAGGATGATTTGACGGCGTGGCGCTACCAGTAACTGATAACGCTACAGTGGTAGGGGCGACCCTAATCACCTAATGGCAATTATGCAGTTTGAGAGCGGACTAAATCATCGCTCTGTTAACCGTCTCTCAGGTGCTAGTGGGCTAATTCAATTTATGCCATCAACAGCGCGGGGGTTGGGGACTTCGACATCGGCGTTACTGGGGATGACAGAGATTGAGCAGCTAGATTATGTGCAAAAATACCTACTGCCATACAGAGGCAAACTCAACACGCTTGGTGATTTTTACGCTGCTGTTTTGTGGCCTGCGGCGGTAGGTCAACCCGATAGTTATGTTATTGCTAGGGCTGGCACAATTATGTATCGGCAGAATAATGGCTTTGATAGAAGTAGAAAGGGGTATATTACCAAAGCCGATATTGCCCAACTTGTGAAAGAAAGGCTTTAGGTACAACAAAAATGTGCGATCGCTGCACAAACTTCAGAAACTTGGCTGCAACTTTTCTCTGTTAGTATAAATATATCTCTGAACATTGCTATTGCTACGACTCATCCCTGCTTTTTGTGCAAGTTTCTTCTCTGGCATAAGTTTGAGTTCTCATGCGTTTTTTGTTGCTAAAAAGCCCCCAAATTTAGCTAACAATTAAGCAGAGGCAAGCACAGGTTTACTCGCACATTCTCAGAAAAAACAGCCAAAAACAGCTAAAAACTCACGAAAACTCAGTCCTAAAAAGTAAAAATTGAGGTTTTTTACCGTGACGGTACACTTAATATCAATTTAACAATTTAACAGCAAACTCGACATGGTAAAATTAAGTCAATAGCTTGACAGAAAACAAAACAAGAAACGGCGTTTGAGTAGCAACCGTGCGAAAAGTGACGCTAAGACGAAAACTCTTGTGTAGTGAGGGTTTTAGCGTTTTCGTTACATTTTTTAACGTCATGTCCTATTTGGCCCGGATCTCGGCTTAGGGGTTTTGCGCGATCGCACTTACCAAAACCCAATAACTCCAACACAGGCAGTAAGTAAGGTTTCAGCCGATTCGTACAATTTACCCGTTTTGGCACGGTGATGCCTGGTACTCATGGGGCAAAAGGTGAAACCAATTGCCAATTACCAATTACTAATACCCTTCATTAAAAAAGCCCTCGGCATCACGCTGGGGGCTCTTTGTTTTGGGAGACGATCGATCGGACTAATCCTCCTTTGATTCCAGAAACTTTCTCAGCGCGGGTATTATCCGCTTGGGCCACTTTGTATCTGGGGGTAGCGATTCTTTAAGAAAGTTTACGATTTCCCCTACTTGCTCCGGTAGGTCGATCGCTGGTGCTGGATTCTGCTGCTTATAGGCTTCTAGCTCAGCTTGTAAATCGCCAATTTCCAGCCTCAGCCGGGATTCTGCCGGATTAGGCTTTAAGCTGTACCCGCGCTCTAATTCCCGAATCTTATTGCCTTGTTTGAGGATAGTGCTTTTAGCATCTGCTAGCTCGTCTCTAGCGTCGCTTAATTCCCTCTGCCAGCGGACTTTCTCAAGCTTGATCGACCTTCCCGAACGGTGTACTTCTGCCGCATCTTCCTTAACCTGTTTCTTGAGTTGGGCTAGGTCTTCCCGATCGGCCTGGACTGCTGCCAGTTGCGATCGCACTTCCTCTAATTCCTGCCTGAGCGCTTCGTCATCGTTGCCACCGCTCAGGCTGCGGACTCCCCCAACAGTTCAGCCTTTAATTGTGATTTGATATTAACCAGCTTGTCTGCTAGCAGTTTGTCTAGTACAGAGGCAACTGTCGCTTCTAAGTCCTCACCTGTCGGCATTGTATTAGCAGGTTCCATTCCTAACGCTGACTCTAATACCTTTACAACCCAACTGTTGACGCTAGTGCGTTCTTCCTTCGCTGCGTCTTTAATGGCTTCTAGCAAGTGTTTTTTACCATCAAGCCGGAGATTGAGCTGGATTCGATCGGAGGTTTTCGTCTGATCCGTTTCGCTTGTCATAATTTTGTCTAGTAATAAACTAGCTACAATCTAGCACCTTGTTAGCCTCTTGTCTAGTACATAAGCTAGACATATACACTAGCATTAATGCTATAACAAATACTAGACAGTAATTACTAGATAAATACTAGACACAGTGCTAGTATATAAATATAGCGAAACGGGAACGATACAAACCGCCCGCTGCATACACTTCACGCCACACATAGGACGCCACAATGATTAACGTACTCGCCGCCAAATTCAATCAAGTTGACGCTTCGATCGCTAATACTCAGTCTCAAATCGCCGCACTCCAAACCAAACTGAGCGAGCTTCAAGACTACCGCCAACAGTTGCTTTCAGTCGAGCAAGCTATGCAATCGGCACTGTCTCAAGTCGATACCGCGCTGATTATGCTGCACCACGTTGATCCGACTGAAATCGCTACATTCAAAGATGCACTGGTAGTCAAGTTTGCCACCGACGCGATCGGCATTCTGTCCCCAGCCGACACTGCACCGACACAACCGATCGAACCGGAGCCTTTCGCACCAACCGCGCCAGAGTCACAGACAGTGCCAGATGAATCAGTGATTGATGTTCAGTCCACACCAGCCGACATTACACCAGTAGAAACGATCGCACCGACAGCGCCAGAGTCACCCGCTACAGACATCGAAACGCTACTCAACAAAATGTCACTCGCTGACATTCGCAAGCTTGCCAAAGCTAAAGGCGCGGATGCAAGGGGCAACCGGGTCAACATCGCTGCGAGGTTGAAAGTTCTGGTTACAAAAGCTGAGGTGCTAGCCGTTAGCTAGCCGTTGCCCGACCGCTAGCGAACCATCAATCGCTAGCGGTATCTAGACATAAGCTAGACAAATGTACTAGCGCTGACTCATCAAAATTACTAGACACAAATACTAGCTTAATTACTAGACATTAACTAGACAAAATGCTAGTATATATCTAGTACAGAAAACAACCGCCGGCCCGAAGTTTGGTCGCCCAAGGCCGGCGGAATTAGCCCCACAAAGGACTCCCATGATTTTAACCGAAACTGCTACAGCCACGATGATCGACACTGCCGCCCCTGCCACCTTCACCTGTGCTCAGTGTCCGTTCGCTCGACTGATTGAGGATAACCGCTACTGTTGCCAAGTGTCCCAAACCGCTAGCGACGTAAAGCGAGGCCACTGGGAGGCGACAGTATCTTGCTTTGAAGCGCTAGCCAAGGCAGAAGCAGAAAAAGCTGCTGAATCTATTGCCGCCGAAGTCGAAGCGCCGATCGCACAAACAGAAGCACCCGCACCCGCGACACCCAAATCTGCAACACCTTCAACAACCGCACCCGCAACACTTTCAGGCGAAAAACCTGCACCCGCCCCAACACCCGCAGCCATCGGGGAAAATGACGATTCGCCCCCCAACCGGGGAGATAACGGCCGGGGACGGGTGCAGCCGATCGCACCTAAGAAACTCAACCTCTCGCTAGTCGCGGTCAAACGTATCAGTTCCGATATTCCTGCCTCCAACTTCGATCAGTTCGAGCTCGAAATTGCTGGGGAGTTGAGTCTGGCGATCGGCGGGTTCATTATTTCCCCGGTGCTGGTGCGAGACAGTAGCGGGTACAGAGTAGTTAGTGGCCACTTCCAATTCCATGCGGCAGTTCTGGCCCGACATTTGAATCCGAGAGCGGGCGAACACATCCCGGCGATCGTACTTGAGGAAGAAAATCAGGCCGCGGCCCTGAACCAACTTAAGCGACTGAAGTTCGCAGCTTAGATCCCGTGGCCCCATCCCAGAAATCGGATGGGGCTTCTTAAAGTCGCTCAATCTTACATAACCAGCCATATGTTATATTCAAGAATGCCCAAAATGACTCTCGCTATTTCCAATCAACCCGTCCCACAAGTCATCGCTCTTGGCACTCCCACTGCCCAATTAATTGACTTGTGGGTACATGGCAAGTCTAAAAATACGGCGGCTCTCTACCGTCACGTTGCCAATCTGTTGCTAACCACAATTGATAAACCGATACAGTGGCTCACTCTTCAAGATTGCCAAGGTTTCGCTGATACTTTATACGGAAAGGAGTTATCTACTTCCTCCCGCCGCACCTATATATCTGTTGTGAAAAGTCTACTGTCTTTTGCCCACCGCACCGGGCTGATTCCAGTTAACGCTGCTGCTGCGGTCGTCACTCCCAAACCAAAGGATACTCTCTCCCAGAAAATCCTTTCTGAGCTAGAGGTATTGACGATGATTGCTCTAGAACCGTGCGTGAGGAACAAGCTGATTCTCAAGACTTTCTATTACGCCGGACTCCGGGCCTCGGAATTGTGCGATTTGAACTGGGAGGATTTGACAAGTAACGGTGAAAGCGGGCAACTCTTGATTTATGGCAAGGGTGGCAAGACTCGTGTAGTGCTACTGCCACAGACTTTATATATTGAAATTTTGAACAGCAGAGGGGATGCAGGGAATTCTGAGCCGATTTTCAGGAGTCGGAAAGCGGCTAACGGCGGCCGCTTGCACAGGATTTCTGTAACGCACTTAGTTAAGGAAGCTGCTAAACGCGCCGGAATTTCTGAGAAGACTAGCGCTCACTGGTTGAGGCATTGTCACGCTTCCCACGCTCTCAACCGGGGGGCGCCGATTCACTTACTGTCTCAAACTTTGGGTCATGCTTCAGTTGCCACAACTAGCAAGTATCTGCACGCGAAACCTAACGATTCTAGCGGTCTGTACTTGGTAATGTAGGGTGCTCAGATAGTCTTACACTTACCTGCTATATGTCTTACTTATCTCACAACTGTGTCTTACTATCTCTTGACAAATGTCATACATATCGCTGAGTTTGTAAGACATATTGGTAAGACAAACCCAGACGCCACACACTACACCGAACCTTGAAAAATGAATAACCTCGACCACCCTGATAAGAATCGCGCTACTAGCTGGCAAATCACTCATGCTAAGAGTGTAAGACGCATAACTTCACATAGTCTTACGCTTGTTGAATGTTTTACAGTATCTGACAATTTTGTCTTACTACATTATTTTGAAAGATATCATACAAACTGTCATAGCGTAAGACATACAGGTAAGACAAAGCACCAGGCTTACCAACAAACTAATGCTGTCGCGAGTCCAAGTCAAACGTATAAAATCGGATATCCCAGCCTGCAACTTTAATCGCAACGACTTAGAAATTGCAGGTGAGCTCGCGTCTGGCGCTCGGCGGCGGAGTAACTCAAGGGCGTGAATCAGCTCTCTTTCTCAACGGATTCTCTCGTTGTCAGCGGTCATTTTCAGTACCACGCCTCCGTTCTGACACGGCGGCCGGGCCCGAGAGCCGGCAAAACGATTCCGGCGATTCTGTTGGAGGCCGAAAATTCTCGTTGCAGCGCCGGGCCCTGCTGCAGGGAAACTAAAACACAGAGCCACTTAGACACCACAGCATCCGTCCAAGCTCAGCCCACCGTTCGCTTAAAAAGGGGTGGGGTAATTAACAAAGACGCTTGCCCATGAACAACAGCAACGATGACCTCGAATCCCTTATCCGCTCGGATAGCCCGGATGGTCACAGATGCGAATTGATTCCTGTCACTATTACCCCAGACTGTGCCAGAGGATACCTGTCTTTCGGAGTGGCACAGTCCGGAGAAATTGATCAATCTGTGATTGACGATTACGCGCTTTCAATGCAGGACGGGGAGTGGAAAGCTGGCTCAATACTGATTTTCTCCCTCCGACTACAAGATTATTGATGGCTATTACCGTTTAGCGGCGGTTGCGAGCGTCAGGGGTAGCAGTGGAATTCTATCTAGTCCGGGGAGTGCCTAGCAATCTCTAATCCCAGTTGCCCCATCCGTTTCTGGATGGGGCTTCATTTTTACCCGCTAGCTATCGGAAAATACTCCTAGCCGCTTAGACACCACAGCCCCGCCCCAAATCGGACGGAACCTATTTTTACCCTCCTGCCATCGTAAACCTGCACTATCAAATCCAAATGTTACATCCAAAATGGTAAGGTGGAGTTTGCATTACGGTTTACATCATAGCCAAGGTTACCCTAGATAACTTTGGCTGTCATGTCAAGGAAGTCCATTGACAGAAATTCGACAACTCGCTCGATATGCGACTAGCTCAAAAACTTGGGTTTGAGTGTGCCTTGAGGTGGGGATTTTGGTTATGACTGTTTTAAACAACTCGGACATCAGAGTAGTAGTGATTGGCGCGGGATATATGGCGAATAAAGTTCATTATCCAGCTCTGTCTTCCTTTAACGATGTCAAAATTGAAGCGATTTGCGATCACAATGCCGATAAGCTCCACGATACTGCTGCAAAATACCAAGTTCAAAAGACTTATTCTGATTACAGACAAATGATTGAAGAAGTTGCTCCAGATGCAGTTTTTGCAATTGGTCAGCCTCATACGATGTACGATGTTTGGATGTGGTGTCTCGAACATAGTTTAAATCTTTTTATCGAAAAACCATTAGGTTTGAATCTTCATCAGGCGCGAGCATTGGCTTATGTTGCAGAATCTAATAACTGTGTGACTCAGGTGTGTTTTCAAAGGCGAGCAAGTCCCATCTTACAAAAACTGGTTGGGGAATGTAAAGCGCAAGGTTCGGTTACTTATGGTTCAGTTGAATTTATCAAGAATTCACTCGTACCTTTTTTGGGAGCTCGAGATCGAATGTTTGACGACGGAGTTCATGCGATCGATACGCTGCGTTATATCTGTGAAGGAGAAGTCGTTGACATTCATAGCGTAACTAAACGGATAGGTGTCCCGAACATCAATCTGATTGCTGCATTGCTTGAATTTGACTCTGGAGCATACGGACAAATTCACTGTAATTGGACTTCAGGTTACAGAAGATTTCGTGTGGAAATTCACGGAGCTTCGATTTGCGCTGAAGTAGATTTAGAAGGGAGAGGCTATCTCCATCGGGATGGAAATGTTAGGGGAACGGAGTTTGATGCTCGACAGTTGGCTGGAAGCAATGAAACCTTTATTTTTTGCGGCTTTCAGCTTAAAATTAGAGAATTTTTAGACTGTCTGCGCTCTGTAAAACAACCAAGTTCAAATTTCTCAGATGCTCTCAAGACACATATCATTGCTGAAAAAATACTGGCTAAGGATTTACTGGATCGATAAGCTCTTTATGTTGGCACAAGAGCTAAAGAGAAGGGGGGCAGATAATGTCAATTGGGGCAAGATGAAAATGTGTTGAATCTTGTCGCTATTTTACTTAGAGATAGGCTTTTCTCTGATGTAAAATTAGCTTTGTTTTCCTTGGATTAAAGCAAATTATTTTTCTATATGAATCAAACCCCACCAATCCAAATCGAAGATAGTATTCAATTTATCAACTTGAGCAAATCAAGTGCTTTTGTTCTATTTTTGGAATCTGTAGGGAGCATTCTTGTTTATCTTACTCAAATCCTTCTTGTACGATGGATGGGAGAGGTCGAGTATGGGATTTACGAATATATTATCACTTGGTCTCTATTATTAGCTGTACCCATAAATCTTGGTTTCCCTCGGGCAGTGGTGCGTTTTATCAGTGAATATCACTGCCAACAAAATTGGGGACTTTTACGCGGAATTATCCTCGGTAGCTGGCAGTTAATAATTGGTGTAAGTTTGTTGGTTTGTCTGCTCGCTACGGGATTGATTTTCCTGATAAACCACTATCATCATTTTTCTTACGTTTCTGTTTTACTTATCGGTATTTGGTTGATTCCCTTACAAGGGTTAGCGATCTTGCAAGAAAACATATCTATAGGTCTAAAGAAGTGGTCTATCGCCTATATCCCCACTAAAATAATGTATTCAATCTTAGTTATTATGGGAGGGTTCTTGCTTTGGCGAAATCACTATATTCTGAGTGGCACTCTTATGATAAAAGTGACTTTAGTGATTTTAGGAGGAACAATTGCAATACAAGCTGTTTTGATATGGTGGAAATTCAATCTCGAAACTGTTCCTGCACTTCCTGTCTATGTACCGCGAATATGGTTAAAAGTTTCTCTTCCCTTGCTTTTTCATCATGCTTTTCGAGCAGTTCTCGTTAACACAGATATTTTAATGTTAGGTTCACTGGTTGGCGCGGGTGCTGTCAGCCTTTATAGTTCAGCTTCAAAAACTGCTCTCTGGGTCAGTTTTGTTTTACAATCCATCAACACTGTCATTGCCCCCACTTTTGCAACTCTCCATATACAAAACAATCGAAAACAGTTACAGAAAGTTATCTCTATCGTTACAATTTGGATGTTTTTTTCATCCAACGCTATTGCATTAGTTTTAATTCTTTTTGCCAAACCCATTCTGGGAATTTTTGGGACAGAATTTATCGAAGCACATTGGGCATTAAAAATTCTCGTCATTGGACAATTAATTAATACCCTATCCGGTTCTGTTGGTAATTTACTTTCTATGACAGGCTATCAAGAGCAATTAATGTTGGTTTCAGGTTGTACGGCTTTAATCAATCTAAGTTTAAATGCGATTTCAATCCCACTTTGGGGAATAGTAGGAGCGGCACTAACAACTAGTTTAACACTGAGTATTTATAATATTTGGCTTGTAATAATCGTGATACGAAATTTAGAAATCAATCCTACTGTCTTTTCTAGTTTGGCTTTGCTTAAAAAGAGCGAAAAGATTGATAAAGAAGAGTTAGAATCGTTAGATATTTAGAGAAGAGGGAGTTTTTAATTTGAGTTTAGCAAAACAATATCCCAAGAGGCTATTGGTAAAGTGGAAAGGGTATAAGTTGCGTCTTCATGACAAGCTTTTGTCACATAAACGCTCAATCATTGAAACGATTAACGACCAACTCAAAAATATTTATCATACCATCTCCCTAAAAGTATGCTATAATAACAACTAGATTTTGAGGACTTTTGAATGAAAGTAAATTACCAAGAAAGAATTGATTTAAGCGTTGGGGAATAAAAAATATTTTTGTCGGAGCAGCGAACTATAACTAACAGGCAAAAAATTCAGGCACTTTATTGGTTAAAAGCTGGATATAGCCCAAGCCTTACAGATGTAGCAGAACGTTTAGGGGTACATAGGATAACTGTAAATAGATGGTTAAAACAATATAGTGTTGGCGGTCTGCACGCACTGCTAAAAATAGGAAAATCAACTGGTAGACCTCGAATAATTCCTCAAGCTGTAATAGCTGGATTATCAGAGAAATTAAGTGAGGAATCATGTGAATTCAAAAGTTATAAAGAGATTGGCAAGTGGGTAGAAGACAAATATGAAATATCAGTTAAATATCAAACATTACACAAGCAATTATACTATCGAATGAAAGCTAAATTAAAAGTACCAAGACGTTCGAGTATCAAAAAAGATAAGGCGGCGGGGATAGAGTTTAAAAAAAACTAAAAAAATTACTAAAAGTCGCTTGGTGGTTGGAGTCTATAAGCCCCAGACCCGCAGAAAAGGGACTGAAATATTGGTGTCAAGATGAAACAAGAATTGGCTTAAAAATAATTGAAATAAAAAAAATTACAGCTTTGGGAGTTAAACCAATAGGTAAAGTTCAATGGAATTTTAAATCCTACTATTTATATGGTGCAGTTGCGCCACAAACAGGAGAAAGTTTTTGGTTAGAGTTCTCACATCTAGATGGTATGTGCTTTCAAATGTTCTTAGATCAACTAGCCGAGACATATCCCGCTCATTTAAATGTTATCCAATTGGATAATGGAAAGTTCCATCAAAGTAGTAGCCTAAAAATACCAGATATTCTACTAATTTTTCAACCACCATACAGCCCTGAATTGAATCCTATTGAGAGAATATGGTCACACATAAAACAAGAATTGAGTTGGGAAATCTCTAAAAATCTAGATGGTTTTAAAGAAAAAGTTGGCGCTTTTCTGGGGGAACTTTCAACAGAAGAAATAGCATCTATAGCCGGATGGGACTACATTTTATCAGCTTTGGCTACTGTTGCATAATTTTGGAGAACTTGCCCTTAGTTCTTAATTCACGCAAGAGGTCTACTCTACAAGCTCCAATAATTGACGTTTGGCGGTATTTTATCAGGATCGAGGGCTGATTTTACATCCATTAGGACTCCATTGGGGCGCAGGCAAGCAAGCAGTTGTTCACAAGGCATATCTAGGTAGGCTTTATGAGTGACGGTAAGGACGACTCCGTCTAGATTGGACAAATCTGACCAATCTGCAAGCTGGATGCCATATTTTTGCTGCGCCTCTTGGGCATCGGCTAAACAGTCGTGGACTAGGGTTTCAATACCAAATTGCTGCAATGTAGTCACTATATCTGGCACACGGCTATTACGCAGGTCAGGTACATTTTCTTTAAAGGTTAGCCCTAAAATTCCTACCCGTGCGCCCTCGATGGGTAAATGACAATGCATTAGGAGCTTAACCAAACGCTGCCCCAGGTATGTACCCATACTGTCATTGATTCGCCGACCAGCTAGGATGACCTGTGGGTGATACCCTACTTCTTCGGCTTTGGTGATTAAGAAATAGGGATCGACACCGATGCAGTGTCCACCAACAAGTCCGGGTGTGAAGGGCAAAAAGTTCCATTTGGTTTTAGCTGCGGCTAAAACATCGCGGGTGCTGATGCCCAGGCGATCGCAAATTAACGCTAACTCATTCATCAGGGCAATGTTCAAATCTCGCTGAGTATTTTCGATGACTTTAGCAGCCTCTGCCACCTTGATCGAAGGCGCTCGATAAACACCAGCATCGATGATGGTTTCGTAAACTCTCGTTACCCGTTCTAGGGTTTCAGCATCTTCCGCAGCTACCACTTTGACAATTTTTTCCAGAGTATGAGTCTTATCACCAGGATTAATTCGCTCTGGTGAATACCCTAGTTTAAAGTCAATACCCTGCTGTAAGCCAGATACCTTTGCCAGAACTGGCCCACAAATATTCTCGGTGACACCTGGAGTGACTGTGGACTCATACACCACGACCGCACCTGGTTTTAGCACTGTGCCAATTGTCTCGGAGGCTTTAATCAGAGGAGTCAGGTTAAGCTTGTGGTTGCGATCAATGGGAGTTGGGACGGCAACAATAAAGAAGTTGGCTTTTGATAGATGGTCGGGGTCTGAGGTGATCTTGAGACTGGAGAGGATCAGGTCATTGGGGGAGACTTGGCCAGTCTTGTCGATACCCTGTCTTAAGACTTCGACTTTCTCTACGTTGATATCAAACCCAACGGTGTCCGGGAATTTTTTGGCTAAGGCTAAGGCTACCGGAAGACCGACATAGCCAAGACCAATCACCGCAATGCGATCTCTTTTATTGAAAAGACTCGACAACTTGTTAATCTGTTTCTACTGTTTGATATAATTGCACTATAAATAAATAATATCTTGTTTAGAGGATGTTTGAAAAGTTGTAGCGGGTCAAATTTTACGCCAATCGCCTAACCATAATCCGAATCATCGCAAGGTAGATAAAGGTTTCGGAGGTTTCCGGCAATAACTCGTAGTCGCGAACCAAGCGGCGACAGTGCATCAGCCAACCGAAGGTGCGCTCCACGACCCCTCGCTTTTTGAGCAGGACAAACCCCTTGGTCTGTTCTAGGCGCAGCACAACCTGGACAATCCAACGACAGAAACAGATTACCCATTGCATGAACGATTCACCGTCAAAGCCCCCATCTACCCAAATCGTATGCAGGCGAGACACCGCTTTGCCCTGCTGCCGCACCTGTTGGAGTACCTTTTTTCCGCCTTCACGTTCTCCGGTACTGGCTGCTGCCACCCAGACACGTAGTACCAAGCCGAGTGTATCGACCGTGGCAAATCGCTTGCGTCCTTTGATCTGCTTGCCTGCATCGAAGCCGACTGCCTCATGCACGCCGGCAGCACTTTTCAGGCTTTTACTATCTAACACTGCTTCCGATGGACTGGGATATCGCTCTTGTTCAATTCGGGTGAAACGGTACAAGCGATCGTGCAAGCTCAGCCAAGTTCCATCTTTGCGCCAATTACGAAAATAGCTATATAGGGTTTGCCAGCATGGAAAATCATCAGGTAAGGCTCGCAAACGCACTCCTTCGATTAGCACATAGAAAATTGCATTCAGCACTTCCCACAAGTCCACTTCTCGCGGACGACCGCCCGGTTTGGCATCGGGCAGCAAGTCGCGCAGGAATTCGTATTGCGCTTGAGTCAGGTTACTGGGGTAAGATTTGCTTATGTGGCTCTCTTGGTGCTGTAGTTGTTGTATTTACAGCACATGACCAGAGAGCTTTTTTCCGCTTTACCTGACTTTTCAAACATCCTCTTAGGTTTATCTCAACTATACTAGTGCTTGGTATAAAAATGATCATTTCATATACTCACAAATTTATCTTTCTGAAAACACGAAAAACTGGCAGTTCGAGCATTCAAGTGGCGCTCTCATTAAGGTGTGGAGATAATGATATCATCGTCGGGGATGAAAATATCAATGGTTCGAACGTAGATAGAAACATTGATAAAGCCTTTTCGCGGAATGATCATGTCAACCTGATGCAAATGAAAATAGCCATTCCTGATAAGATATGGAACTCCTTCTTCAAATTCGCTTTTGTCCGCAATCCGTGGGATTTAGTTGTCTCTCGCTATTACTGGGAAAAGAAGGGAATTGGTTGTTCGGCTGCCGATTTCCGCGACTGGCTACCCCGATATGTCAATAGCGATTATGCAGAACCGGAACGCAATTCCCGAGGCAACATCGTTAAAAGGATTTGGGAAATCGGAGGTGGATACATCAACGATTTACAGACTCCATTTGTTTTCGATAAAGAAACAATCGGGATTCAGTTCGTTGGCCGATACGAAACACTTTCTACAGATTTTGACGCTGTATGCAGAACATTGGGAATTAAAACACCACCTCTGCCTCATTTAAAGTCGGGTTTTCGTAAAATCAGGAGACATCATGAGTTATATGATGACTTGTCGAGACGGCTTGTGGAGCGCGCCTTCGCAACAGACATAGACCATTTTGGTTATGTTTTCTGATAGCCTGGCAGGCTGGGTTGTTGCCATAGATTTTAGAATCGAATATAAAGTCAATAGACCTCTCCAGAAACTCAAGTTCAGGTACGCTATATCAAGGTTTTTCCCTCATTGCCGGATAGGTCGAGTAGACTAAAAAGTAGCTATAAATGAGTAACAATAATAATCAAAAAGCCTGTATCATCCTGATTGGATGCGGTCCGCATGCCAAAAGAGTCTATCTGCCGACCCTACAGAAATTAAGAGATCGCTTATATCTGGCTCTTGTCATTGATTTGAAAGAGAAGGAATCGGATGTTCGTGCTGCCGTTGCTAGTAAGTCGAATCTAAAACCGGAGATGTGGTTTATCGACAAATTTATAGAAACCATGCCAGAAGAATTGGATCGCAAACTCTCATTCTTCGTTGCTGAAAGGAAGGTTACTGGGGTGATCGTAGCTACTGAACCCCTTGTACATCGAACCTATGCTGAATGGGCATTATCTAACGAACTGAGCATCCTGATCGACAAGCCTATTTCTGCCCGGGCTCATTCTACCACTAAGCTGTCTAATGCCGATGGTATCCTTGATGATTACATGCTGCTGCTCGCTCGATACCAAATACTTCAGAGAAAAAAAGAGACTATCTTTACCGTCAACTCCCAGCGTCGTTTTCATCCAGGCTTCCAGTTTGTCAAGGAACAGCTTGTAGAAGTTGCAGAGAGAACAAACTGTCCCGTGACCTTTATCCAGTCCTACCATTGTGATGGACAATGGCGTTTTCCCAGCGAGATAGTGACCCAAGAATACCATCCTTACTGCTTTGGATATGGTAAAGCATCCCATAGCGGGTATCATATATTCGACACCTTATATCAGTTATATGCCGCGACAGGCATTGAGAAAAAGGCTGCTGAGTCAATGGAGATTGTTAGCTCGTTCATACAACCGAACGGATTTATCAAACAGTTAACCGATACTGACTATTACTCCTTGTTTGGAGAACGCTACAATGCCGTAAAGAAATGGACAGACGAAGAGCTTCAGGAGATATATCAGGGTTATGGAGAGATCGATCTTTCAGCGCTTGTAACCCTAAAAAAGCAAGAAGAATCGATCGCCAACTTCAGCATCAATCTTGTCCATAACGGCTTTGCCTGTCGAACCTGGCTTCAGCCCGGTGAGGATCTTTATAAGGGTAACGGACGGGTCAAGCATGAGAATTACAATATTCAGCAGGGTCCATTTCAAAATATTCAGATTCATTCCTATCAGGCTACCGACAAGCATGATAATATCGATGGTCTGGAAGATCATCTGGGGGGGAAGAATCACTTCGACATCCATGTTTTTAGAAATCCATTTTTATCGAACTCTCAAGGCTGTCTGAGAACCTACAAGCTCCATGAAATCTTATTCGACGATTTGACGCCAAACAAATCCGCGCTTGTGATGGAGCAGGTAAAGCATAAGGTAGTGGAAGAGTTCGTAGATTATCTGATTGGGAAAAAAGACAAATCAGAAATACGCTCTCAGATTGAAGACCACATTGTTCCAGTGCAACTTATGAGTAGTGTCTACCGCTCCCATATCCTACGCTCTCAAAACTTGCCCTGCGTAGTCAAGTCTCATTTTGGCCATTCTGAAAGTCAGACGCCATCGGTGAAGCCGGTGGCTTGATGAGTATGACCGCCCCAAGGGCGGGTGACCTTGCCGGAAGTCTCTAGACTCGTCTTTAGAACTGACCGCTACGGTCTGAATGATCTTGCTCTCGGATATACCGCTTGACCGCCTCTAGCTCAAAGCTAACAGTTGATACGGCATATCCTCATCCGGCATTAGATGATCCTCCACTATTCGGCACTCCTTCTGGCACGCTAGTTCATGAAAAATTGGCCCTAGAAACTGCCGTATCTCTCCAAACATCACTTTGCGACGGTATTTCGGCACAAAGACAACATGATATTTGCAGTCCCACTTGGAGTGAGACAGGCTTTGATACAATTCCGACATTCCTTTTTCCTCCTACGGATTTGCTTGCTCAAACCACCGTGGGAGTTACTTTACTGCCGGAATGCTTAAAACTCTTCGAGTCTCACTGGTCAAACCCTTAGTGGTGCAGAAATCTCAGACGGTATCAGTATGAGAAGGTAGTGACTTTAGAGAATTCGACCCGACAGTCTAACGTATCTCGTTTGCGGCGAGAGGCACAAGCGGGAGGCGGACTGTGCTTCGACAATACCCGCAATTGAGGTAAGCGTAATCGCTGATAGCAACAGCGGGCAAACTCCCTCAGACCGAGTTGCAGAAAACTCAAGCCTCGTTGTCCATAGCAACGCTACGACCGTCTTTGAACGTCACGTTCAAGTCCGACTTGGCTCGAATTGTCCAAGACCAGTGGTGCTGCTGCAACCAGTGCAACAGGGCTTGATGCTCAAACCCTCGGTCTGCCAGTAAGGTGACTTCACACCCCTTGGGAAGAACTTGTGCTGCACGAGCGTCTTGCGGTTGCTATTGCTCAAACCCGGCTGTGGCACTGCCATGTTCAAGGACAATTTGAGCCAAGTCGGACTTGAACGTCCGCCTTAGATCAGGCACACCTCGATGAGGCAAAACTTGTTCCACAGCCGACTGGTATCGAGGGTTAACAGCACTGGTTCCCCGCTCAACGCTTGCAGCGCATGGCGCAGGAGTGGCTCATAAAAGCGCTCGGCAGTAATCTGAGCATTGTAGACAAAGTAGTTGAGGCGTTCCATGTGATCCCGAGCACCACAGCAACGATGGGACAAATAGGGAAATCCACTCTCCCAAACAGGCACTTTTTGATTGCATAATGGCAGCGATGATTTCGGCAAAGCCTTGCAGGTGTCGTTGGTCTTTAGGCTTGACCCATTGACGCAACTGCTCTTGCAGTTGACGATACAGAAGGGGGATTTTCATGCATTTTGCTGTGAGTTGGGGAACTTCAGCGTCTCATGAAATGCCCCCTTCAAGCGATTCCTGTCTCAGATGAAATTCTCCCCATACCATTCTTTTCGGCACTTCTCTGCACCACTAAGGGTCAAACCAGTAGCTTATCTCAAAAATTCAGTTATGTCTTATGAAAACAATACTTCTGCATTCAGAAATACCAGAGGCGCAAAAGTTTCAGGAAGTCATAGAAGCGGAAACAGTTGGCTTTCGCGTTGCCCTCTCTATAGATGAAGTCGCGTCTGAGGAAGTCGAAATTGCGATAATCTGGTTGACCGTACCAGACTATCTGCAAAGATTACCAAATTTAAAACTCATTCTGGTCTGCGGCAGTGGTGTGGATAGTATTATTCATGTCGCGACGCTTCCTCGCCATGTTTGCCTTGTCAGATTAGTGGACCCATTCTTGCAAGACCGTGTTTCGGATTATGTTATTAAGTCCATTCAAAACTATATTCTCTCTAGGAAGGACTATTTCGAGTTAGAAGGTACATTCGATTGGGCAATTGATAATATTTCTTTTCCCAAACCAACAGTAGGGATTATGGGTTTAGGGCTGGTTGGGGAGGCTACAGCAAAAAAACTTTTGGCTTCGGGCTTTGATGTCTGCGGGTGGGTGAGAACATCGCGCTCTCGTGCTTTACCGCAAGTACATGTAGGAAAAGCGGAATTAGGTGATTTCGCTCGCAAAAGCCAGATTCTCGTCTGCCTATTGCCCCTGACGAATCAGACCCAAGGAATTCTCAACCGTCACTTATTTGACCAACTCTCGGATAGTTCTTTTCTGATCAATGTGGGTAGGGGAGATCATTTAAACGAGGCAGATCTCCTGGCCGCTCTAGACTCTGGCAAACTCTCCGGAGCTTGTTTAGATGTCTTTAAAGTAGAGCCATTGCCAGCCAATCACCTATTCCAGTCTCATCCCAAAATAACAGTGACACCTCATATAGCTGGAGGGCTTGTGTCTGAACAACAAGCCATGTATGCTGCGAAAGTTATTGCTCGCCATTACCGGGGCGATATTGTACCAGGAGTTGTCGATTTCCATGCCAGTTATTGACCCCAAGTATAGAATGAGTAGGACGCCCAGAGTTCTCATCCATTGTCAATATGTCTATGGCATTGGCCATTATGTCCGATCCGTTGAGTTAGCTCGGGGACTGAGAGAACGATTCGATGTCTTTTTGCTCAACGGTGGCGAAAGCGTCCCAAACTACGATCTTCCCCCAGAGGTTACCTGTTTCCAACTGTCGGCCATTTACAAGGACGAACAAGCCAGCCATCTTGTCCCGGTCGATCCATCCCTGAGCATAGACGATTGCTTTGAAGCTCGCGCATCAGAGATCGAACGGTTGATTGGCCAGATTGAACCAGATATTCTCATCACCGAACATTTTCCTTTTGGGCTGCTTTTCGAGACCGAAGTGATGAAATTGATCGCTCTAGTCAAAAAGTGTAATCCGAAGGCTAAGATAGTCAGCAGCGTTCGGGATGTTATTGAGTCCGAAGGGGGAGGACAGCAAGATGCCTATATCTGCTCTTTGCTCAATCAATGGTATGACCTGGTTCTAGTCCACGGTGACAAACAGATAGTACCTTTCTCTTCCAGTTTTCCCCTGGTGGAAAAAATCAAAATTCCGGTTCATTATACTGATTATATAGTGTATGCTGTTGCTCCCCAAATTCCAAAAGCCGATCCTCCGCTCCTTATAGTTTCGGTGGGTGGTGGGCGCTTGGGAGACGAGCTTCTTTATGCCGTGTTGGACGCTCATGAGACTGTTGCCAGCCAGTGGCGACACCACTTGGTTCTATTTACTGGTGCCTTTCAAAAAGATATCCAGAAATTACGCAGTCGCGTTGAAAAATATGCCCACTCCCATGTGACGATCCATGAGTTTGATCGCGATCGCTACCGTCAGATGCTTGCTGTTGCTTCGGCAGTCATCTGCTTGGGAGGATACAACTCTCTCCTAGAGGCAGTTTCTGCTCGCTTGCCCACTCTAGTTTATCAACGAAAGTTCCACGGGCAAAACAAAGAGCAGGTATTGCGTTCTAGTTTGTTTGAGCGCTCCGGTCTCGTCAAGATCCTGAGTCCTGACGATCTCACCGTTGACCGGATAGCCGCCCGGATCTTGGAGCTTACGGAAACCCGAGAAAGTCCGAATAACTACATCGGGATTGATGGTGCTGTGAAAGCTCGAAAACTCTTGGAAAGGCTATTAGAGGAATCGTAACAAATGGAGAATCGCCGATGAATGATGCACTCGTAGAAAAGAAATGGGATTATTCCAAGCAAGCCAGATTCTATAGCTATCGTCCCAGTTACTATGTTCGAGCCATTGATGCTCTTATCGCCTATGTGGGTGGGAAAGCTGACCATCAGGTTGTTGATATTGGTGCTGGTACGGGAAATCTTAGCATCATGCTACTGGAACGAGGTCTGCAAATCGTCTCTATCGAACCCAATGATGCGATGCGCGAGATTGGCATTAAGCGTTCCAGCCATTTAGAGCGCATTCGTTGGATACGTGCCACCGGGACAGAAACAACTCTGGCAGATCGGTCTTCGGACTGGATAACCTTTGGCAGCAGCTTAAGTGCTATGGACAGCTATTTGGCTATGAAGGAGACCTATCGTATTTTGAAGGACGATGGGTTTTTCACCTGTATTGGGAATCATATCGACTTTAACGATCCCATTTCAAAGCTGGCTGAAGCTGTCATTGTCTCTGTGATTCTCGATTATGAAAGTGGCGTTCGTCGGGATTGGGGGCAAACCATTGAGGCTTCCAATTTGTTCCAAGATGTGTTTTACTTTGAAGCCAATGTTTCCTACGAGCAAACCATTGACCGTTATGTGAACGCATGGCGCTCGGTACGCAACCCTTATTGGGATCTGGCAACACCTGAAGGACAAGCACTTTTTGAGCAGATTGTCGATCGCCTGCGTAGTGAAATGCCCGAAACCTTCACCATGCGCTATATCACCCGAGCATGGACAGCTCAAAAACGTGCTGGTGGAGATTAGTATTATTTCTATGTTAATTATTAATTTTCACAATGTAGTAGTGGAGCCTCTCAATACATACGATCGCGACGCTGCACCCCGAATCGACATCCACCAGTTCACCTTGGCAATCGATTGGTTATTGAAGAATTTTGAGTTGATTTCGCTTGACGAGCTACTTTGGCAATTAAACAAAAAGTCCGTCGACAATCGGGCAGCGACGTTGACATTCGACGATGGTTATTGTGGAGTATTGCGCCATGTCTTCCCTATCCTTGAGGAGCGTGGGATTAATGCTTCGGTTATGGTGGTCACCCAAGCCCTTGAGTCGGCTTCAAAACTCTTTCATTTCGAGGAACTCGAGATGGCTTTTCGTATGACAAAGACTAGTAAATTAAACCTCCCCGGGCGGCCCGCACAACCTGTTGAAACAGTCGCAGACCGTATGCGCTGCCTGAAGGCGCTCAAGCAGGAACTAAAACTCCAACCTGAAGCGGAAAGAAGGCAGAATCACGATCTACTGCTGCAAAATCTTGGAGTAACTCGCGAGCAAATTACAGAGGAATCAAAAAAATTTCCGGTATTTGAAAAATTAAATGCCGATCAATTGAAATTTCTCATGCGATCAGGTTGGACAATTGGCTCCCATACCCGTACTCACCGGACTCTGAGTTGTCTCAATGATAAAGACGCGATGCAAGAAATCTCAGATTCTCGCGACGAGATCCAAGCACATCTTGGCTTGACCAATATGCCCTTTGCCTATCCCTATGGTGGTCCGCAGCATATCGGAAGCCGGGTCTATGACTTGGTTGCCAAAAGCGGTTATTCCTGTGCATTAACAACGATCCGAGGTAGAAATACAGCGGATTCAAACATATTTCGCTTACGGCGGATCGATATAGAAAATTTATTAAGGAACCAGCCTGAAATTTTTGACAGTGTAGAAAAAACGAGGAAAACGAGTACCACAGGGAAACCTTACATTTATGAGCAATCTTCAATTCACTGAAAATGAAAGCGGAGTAGGGGTCACCGTCCCTTACGTCAATTTAGCTGCGGGATTGGGGCCGCATCATACTCTGCAAATTCGACAGCTATTGAACTGCTACCGTTTAGTGGTTTTTCCCAATCAGAATCTCACCGACGAACAGTTATTTAATTTTGCGTTCCGATTTGGTCCTCCTTTTGTTCCTGATAACAGTTTTCCCGTCTTAGGCAGCGTCGAAGGAGAGTCTGCCCCAGTAGTAATCATTGGAAACCAAGCCGATGATTACCCCAATTCCTATTTAGGTTTTCAGGAAGTCTTTCCCCATTCGGATCATCAATGGTTACGCTGCCCGTCGTCGGTCTCTTTACTGTATGCGGTGGATATCACGGAAAATTCTTCGCCAACAATCTGGTTTGATATGGCACGGGCTTATACCCTTCTCGATCAGGAAACCCGCGACACCATCCAAGACTTAAGGCTTATTACCTACAATCCGTTTTACCGTCCTTTCGGTTCCGTGTCTGCGAAATATGTAGATCGTCGGGTAGATGTTCCCCCCGGTGCAACCTTTCCCCACCCGCTGGTTCGCACCCATCCTGAAACTCGCGAACAAATTCTTTATTTGAATGCAGCCTACGAAATTGAGTTAGTTGGCATCCCCTACGATGTCGGATCTCCACTAATTGCCAGACTGCACGAACATATTCAGGGTCTGGAGTACCGCTACGAACACCAATGGCAAAATGGCGATTTGGTGCTGTGGGATAACCAAGCGACTTTGCACTATCGTCCCGCATTCGACCCCTCGGTACGACGGGTGCTTAAACGAGTCACTATTGGTGGGGGAATTCCTTACTAAAAAAATAGTTGTATAGAGTTGCCTAGTTACTAATTCCTGCTTAACATTCTAGTAAAAGAGGTTAAATTATGAGAATTACATCATTTCAGAGCTTGTTTGAGATCGATCATAAAGTCGAAGTGCGAATAAATGTTACCAACATTTGCAATCTGCATTGTAATTTTTGCGACCACGACGCGCATCTCCCATTTGACAAACACGGTGACAAGATATTCCGTAAAACACCGTTGGTAGCTACTCTTGAGGCAGTGGAACAATTTTGTAAGGTATTATCAGGTGTGGGGGAAAAAGAACGTCACGTACTCCAGGGGGGGGAAATCACCGTTCTTCCAGTGAAGTCGATTGTGCAGATCATTGAAACATTTCATTCATTTGGCCGACGCATAGGAATGCGTACTAACGGATACAATGTCACTGGCATTCCCTTAGATAGCCTGAATAAGCTTGAATTTATTTATTTGGATGCACATGGCAATAATCAAGAGGCGATCGAGCATTGCCGTGCTTTCCTAGGGAAGAACTATGAAGGGGAAGTCATTAACGAAGAAAGATTATACCATCGCGATCCAGCAGCCTTCCTCAACCACAGCCAAGGAACTATCGAACAGGGATTGAACTGCAATCATTTGCTGGCTACGTTAACCTATTTCCCACCAATAATACACCCCTGCTGCAATAGTTGGGCGCTTATGAACGCCTTAAACGATGGGACACTGGGAGAAATGCTGATTAAGGCGGGGTGGACAGCGGACAATCTAGATTTGAAGAATACTCTTGCCAACTGGCGGCAGACATTACCCAAGCCATTTCTCGAAACCTTTTGTGCTAATTCCTGTTATATGACTGCACCTAACATCAGTAGTCCCCCGCAACAAATTCAGCCCCATCATCTCGATAGGGCACTCAAGAGATAACCCCCTTTTCACCTTTCTACAGTAGATTTCGGGGATTTAAAGATGGGAGCGATGAGAGAATGACGATCTCGACGAAGAACACTAAGGTGTTGTACCTACCCAATAAGACTCATACTGAGAGGGTCTTTAGTGAAGAAGTCTTTTCACGGCTTAACGAACGATTCGATGTTACTCAGCTTGCAAGTGGTTCAGAAAGCAATTGTACCAGCGAACAGGTGGCCGAGGCTATTCCCGGTTTTGCGGCATTGATTACCGGATGGGGTACTCCGAGACTTTCTCGCGAAGTATTCGAGCGGGCAGACTCGCTGCAAATTATTTCCCATTCAGCAGGAAGTGTCAAGCAAATGTTACTTGAATGCGCTTATGAATATGTTATTCCACGAGGTATCTGCGTCTTTAGTGCAAATCGGGCTATAGCTTGCAATGCCGCAGAACATACGATTGGTCTGGCGATCGCGGCAAGCAGAAAAATCTTCGACCGTGCCTTGATGATTCGCAGTGCCCGAGATGGATGGCCAGATCGGATGCTGAGACCGAATGCTCAGTATCTCACAGGGAGTACGGTAGGCATTGTTTCGGCAAGTCAGGTTGGTCGGAAGGTCATCGAGTTGCTGAGGCCGTTCGATACAAGAGTGCTAGTTTTCGATCCCTACCTTACAGAAAACGAAGCGGAGACTTTAAAGGTTAAAAAGGTGGAGCTAATGGATGTCTTCTCTCAATCCGATTTTGTCAGCGTTCACGCACCCTTGCTTCCAGAAACCCGCTCCATGATTCGCCGCGTTCATTTTAGAGCCTTAAGAGATGGAGCTGTGTTTATCAATACGTCTCGTGGGGCTATTTTGGACGAGCAGGCGCTTATTGCTGAGCTTGAGACAGGGCGAATATCAGCAGCGATCGATGTTGCGACAGAAGAACCTCTACCCAAAAACAATCCTTTGTTATCTTTAGAAAATGTAATTGTTACGCCTCATCTGGCGGGAAGTGGTTATTATGGATACGCACTAATAGGAGAGGGTACGGTTCGAGCTTTGGAGGATTTCTTTGCAGGGAGACCTGTCGAAGGTGCCATTGACTTTGAAAAGTACGATATTATTGCTTAGCAAAAATTATCCACCATAAAGAATAGTAGACTTAGGATGCAAACAGCCGGATTTCGCAAATAACTGACATTGATGGGGTTACGAACTATACCTACTAGCGTGTCTAGACTAAAATGCTGGGTTGAGGATAAAGGCGAGCGAGCTTAATTCGGGTATCCTCTGTGATGAAACACCAATGAACTTTTGCCATTTCCTGATTGCGTCGTTGCTCCCATGCGGTAATTTCTTGCTTAAGAATTTGATCATTACCAATGCGGCGCTTTAGACATTGCTCTTGCAAGACACCCAACCCAATTTCCGTCACGTTTAACCAACTACCATTGCGGGGGGTGTAGTAAATTTCCAAGCGCCGGGCAAGGCGATGAGCTTCTTCTGGGGGAAAAGCTTCGTAAACAGAAGCAATATGATGAGTATTAAGGTTGTCACATAGAAGTTTGACCTTATTAGCATGGGAGTAGTCTTCATCCAAAAGTTGGCGGACTTCTTCTGCCCAATCAATACGAGTGCGATGTTCAAGGGCTGCTGACACGTCGCCAGCCTCGGATAGGATCAAAGAACATAAATAGGGCACGCACCCCTTGCCGCTCGTAATGATAATCTTCTTTAGCATCTTGATGTGGCTGCATAGGTATTGGCTCATAAACGTGACTATGTAGTTCAACTGATGCTTCATCCATACACACAAGTGGTTCTTCTAGAGTATGTTCACTTGTGTACAAGTCCAATACCACTTCCATTTGAGCTACAAACCTAGCTGTATCTTTTTCTGGAATACAGTAACGTTGTTTTTTCCAAGGCCGTAATTCATTTTTTTTAGTGCCTGACCTACTGTTTCCCGGTCGAGCGCTTCTAGAATATCGGCGTCGCAACGAAAAGTTATCGATTTCTTGTCTGACATATACCTTACTTACGTCTTACAATGTCTTACATTTATAAGACGCAACTTACTCTTTAGTAAAACATACAAGCAAAAAGTATTACAATTATTTGTGATTTGTCTTACTTATGTCTGACTATCTTGTATTACCACCCTTGATTTATGTTTTACACTCAGTAGGCAAAATGTAAGACAGTATGGGAGGACAAACGCCCGACACTGCCTAACTGATCCACTCGTTAGACAGCCCCACTCAGTCCCATATTTTTTGCAGCGCCCGCTTTTGATAAGGAGACTTTTCAATACCCTGAACGCAACTGCCGCCCTCGTTATAATCGATTGCCCTATCCGAATAAGCCTGCAATTCGCTATCACTGGCTCCCCATTGACCCTATAAATCCGAGTGCACCTTGACCAAATTAATGCAGAAAAGTCGCTCTGACTAATTCAAAATTTTTAGCGAAAAATAAGGAGGAAAAAAGAGGAGAAAACAGCACAGTTTTTACTCATTACACCTCTTATTTCCTACTTTTAGCCTCACAATCAGTATAAATGCCTATCACTTTTTGTAAAGAATTGTTGCTTTTAACACGATTTTTTGTATTTTAGACCCTTGTAAATCCTCCTCAATCCTCGTAATTAGTGTGCCAGTCGCATAGCAAGCCATGTCAAATAGACGTTATAGGGGGGTAAAAATGAGCAATTTATGGTTTTTATGGTTTTTGCAAGAGTGCCATAGGAATTGTTGGGAGTTGGAATGAGTTCACGCTTACTCTGGGCAGCCAAGGCTCGAAAGTTTAATGGGCAGTTTGGACTTTGACGCTCGCTGTAAACTCACTCGCGTGAGTCGATATTGAAGCCAGGAGCGAGCCAGTTGGTGTACAGGGCAGCCGCCTTTACGATGGAGCGTCGCCGGGCACGACGCAAGCCAGTCGGTGCAGTTCGGCATTAGCGGCGGATGCCCGACGCGATCGCGCCTTGCCCTCCTGTTTGCAAGCGAAGCAGCCGGCTGATGTCGATGATGGCGA